>CAJTLR010000012.1 GCA_910577185.1 uncultured Acetatifactor sp. | reverse complement strand
TCCGGCGTCGCTGGACAGCATAGGGGAAGGCGGATTTTCCGGCTGCACAAGTCTGGCGGAAGTGCACTTGAATGAGGGGCTGGAGACGATCGGAGCCGGGGCCTTTGACGGCGTAGCATTTGGCAGACAGGATCTTTCGGGGGCCATCATCAGCGAGCCGCTGACGATCCCAGGGAGCGTGACGACGATAGGGGGAGCGGCATTCCGCAACAGCGCGTGCCTTAAGACCGTGGAGTTTGAAAACGGAGCGGCGGAGCTGATCATGGACTCTGGTTATCAGTACGAAGGGAATCAGGGTGCGTTCAGGGGCTGTAAGGCGTTAAAGCAGGTGACGCTGCCGGATCAGCTGGTAACAATGCCGAAGCATACATTTGAAGGTTGCACAAGTCTTGAACAGGTGCAGTTTGGGGTTAATCTGAAAAGCATCGGGAACTGGGCATTTTCCGGTTGCAGCAGCCTTCAGGCGGCAGATTTTCCGGCGTCGCTGGACAGCATAGGGGAAGGCGGATTTTCCGGCTGCACAAGTCTGACGGAAGTGCACCTGAATGAGGGGCTGGAGACGATCGGAGCCGGGGCCTTTGACGGCGTGGCATTTGGCAGGCAGGATCTTTCGGGGGCCATCAACAGCGAACCGTTGACGATCCCGGGGAGCGTGACGAAGATAGGGGGAGCGGCATTCCGCAACAGCGCGTGTCTCGAAGCGGTGGAGTTTGAAAACGGAGCGGCGGAGCTGATCATGGACTCTGGTTATCAGTACGAAGGGAACCAAGGTGCGTTCAAGGGCTGTAAGGCGTTAAAGCAGGTGACGCTGCCGGATCAGCTGGTAACAATGCCGAAGCATACATTTGACGGCTGCATAAGTCTTGAGGAGGTGCAGTTTGGAGTTAATCTGAAGAGCATCGGAAGCAGTGCTTTTGAAGGCTGCAGCAGTCTGCAGTGGCTGTATCCGCAGGATTCTTTAGAAACTATCGAAGCGAATGCCTTTACGAATTGTAAAGAGTTGACGATTTTATACATTCCGCAGAAAGTGACAAAGATAGGGGATAATATTCTGAAGAATTCTCCTAAAGCAGTTATTTACGGGTTCAGCGGTTCAACAGCGGAAACCTATGCGGAGAAAAACAATATTCCCTTCCGTGAGGCAGGAGGAGAGGGTTGGTCTGTGACGGGAATTTCCCTGAATCGCAGCAGAATTACGGTGGCGGGAGATTCGTTCAGTGATTCTGCGATTTTGCTCAGAGCAACGGTACGGCCGAGTTCGGCGCGGAATAAGAGAGTCAGCTTCACATCCTCTGACGAAGGAGTTGCGAGTGTAAGTGAACAGGGCAAAGTCACCATAAACGGTTACGGTACGGCGGAGATCACGGCAACCACAGAAGACGGCGGCAAGACAGCCAGATGTACTGTAGAAGTACTGAGGAAGTGGACTGAAGCAGAGAAAGAAGCGATCAAGGCCAGATTGCAGGAATTGAATGCATCGAAATTGACTGTTGTGACAAATGTGTGCCAGACAGTTGCGGATATTGAACTTGCTCTTCCGACTGAGTATGAACTGAAATCAGCGGAGTGGCGTCTTAAAGAGTATGCAATTGCAGACGGCGCACGGCCGATTTACGATGTGATCGTGAAGAGAGAAGGCTATCAGGATGCAGTAATAACAGGACTTACGATAACGGGCATTACGGTAGAGGACATCTCTATAGCTGGTGCAGCCAAGCTGCAGAATGGTGCAAATACAGATCTGATGGCAGAGATAGAGACCGCAGGAGGGAACCTTCCTGAGGGCAGCTATGATCCTGTTGAGTGGAGTATCTCCGGTTCTGCTGCACGGCTGGAGAATAAAAGCGGCAATACTGCAACAGTGAGCGGAGTTTCCGGCGGTACAGTGTCAGTAACCGCGAAACTGACCGTGAAACATGGTGATAAGAAAGTTACCATTAGCAGCCCTTCGTTCAGGATCACTGTGACCAACGACAGGCTTGCGGGCAGCATCGATATTACAACAACAGAGAATGGCGTGACGGTACCGATCGATTCTTCAATAGAACTGGAAGATTTGAAGGAAGCGAAGGAATATATATTGTCTGCGTCAGTTCGTGACGGCAAAGATGAAGTGATAGATAATCCTTCCCTCCAGTGGAAATCCAGCAACACCAAGGTGGCGGAGGTTAAGGGCCAGGGCAGTGAGGCGACACTTAAGATAAAGACGGAGACAGGAGCGGCAGTTATTTCTGTCACGGCGAATAAAAACGGCGGTTATACGAAGACTTTCCGTGTTGTAGTCAAGGACAGTACGCCGAGACTGGAAGAGACTGGCATTAACCTGAATCTTAATCAGAATACACCCACGGCAACGGTTCATATAGTACCGTCTTATGGGTATGAAGTGTCAGGCGAAGGCCTTTCGGTAGTATTGGCGGATGGCAGTCGCTCTGGCTTTACGATCGAGAAGATGCCGGATTCTGCTACGGAATATCAGATCGGAGGAGCGAAAGACCTCAAGACAGGAAAATATAAAGTGCACGTGCGAGTGAAGACGGGAACCGGTGAGAGCGCGAAAGAGCATACATTACCGCTTACGATCTCCGTTGTTAAGCAGATTCCGAAGGTTACTCTGACCCAGGATAATATCGTCAATCTGTATGAAGTGGATGCGGAAGAGACGAAGATATTGATCAGTGCGGAGGCAAAGATTGATGAGGTCAGATATACACCGTCAGTAGGGGTGAGTTCAAATAAGCCAAAGCTTGTTCTGGGCAGTGATCAGAAAGCAGAATACATAACACTGAAGACGGCAAATCTGAATAAGAGTAATTACGGGAGCACATCGCTGAAAGGAACCTTTGAGATTACCTTTGAAGGATATGATAAGTCTGTAGTTTACAAGAAGTCATTTACGGTGAAAGCCAATAAGAAGGTTCCGGCAATTCAGGCAGTTCCGGCGGGCACGGTTTTGTATACCGGTTCTGCATATGAGGAAGTGGGACTGAATACAACGACAGTTTCGTTCAATCTCAAGGCAGATGGCAGTGAGATCACAAAGGAAACCGGATGGAGCATGGAGCTGCAATCAGGGATAAGCGGTGTCGAGCAGGTTGAGGCATCCTCCCAGGCGCAGCCGTTAACGGTAAAGCTTCTTGACAGGGCCAGGAAATCTACTACGCTGAAGTTTAAAGTCAGGAATGAAGGATGGTTTGAAGGGGTAACGGCGACGGCTTCCTGTACGGTCAAGAAAGGAAGCGCGCCAGAGATGGGCTTTTCCAATAATAAGGTTATCCTGAACGATGCAGACAGGGCTGATCCGTTGAAGATCGATCTGTTTGTCAAGAATCAACCGGAGCGGAAAATTCGCAGTGTCAGTTCCATCACGGGCAAAAATGAAGCAGCAGATGATGCGCTGAATGATAGACTTAACATTTCGTTTGAGAATGGCAAACTGGAGGTAAGCATTCGTGAACAGGCGTCCTTCAGTAAAAATACGAAATATACTTATGTGATCACCGGCAGGGATCAAAAGGGCGCTCGGGTAAGCGGCCAACTGGATGTTACGGTGAGCACGCAGGCTGTGAAACTGACCCTTAAGCAGAGCGGAAGCATCGATCTGCTGAACAGGGAAGGAACACAGATCACTCTTAAGCCTACCCTTAAGAATTATACGGATACAATAAAGAAGGTTGATCTGTATGGCAGCTATGCGGATAGATTTTCCGCTGTATGTGAGAATGGAAACATAGTCATCAAGGCAGAGAACGACAGTATCCTGAAAGTAAAGACTACTTATAATCTGTCGCTCAGAATAGTTTTGGAAAGCGGTGTGGTTCAGTACGGTAAAGTGAAGATCACGCCGAAGCAAACCAATCCGAAGCTGGCAGTGAATCCGACTAAGACAGTGTTGTTCGAGAGCGCTGCCGGAGACACTTATGGCAAGGAGATTGAAGTTAAGGCGGCGAAGGGAGTGCTGCCGGAAATCAAGAGTATTGAATTGACGAACGGCTCAGACACCTTTGTGTACAAGTATGAGGGAGACGGAAAAGGAACATTGCATGTTTCTCCCAATGCTTCCTCAAAAACAAACAAGACCTACAAACTTAAGTTTGCAGTCAGATTCAAAGACAGCGGGTCTAACGCAGCGCCTGTCTACGTGACAGTATCTGTGAATTACAGAAAGTAAGAAAGAAGTCAGCAGAAGGAATCCAACACCGGAATACCGGCAGAGGATTCCTTTTGTATTATGTGGGATTTTCAATCTAGTCAGGAGGTTGGCTGTATCAGTTTATACGTTCCTTTGCCAAGCTTTTTGACTAATCCGGCAGATTCGTTCTGATTCAGGATTCTTTGCAGGTGCCTTGCGCTGCAATGCAGATGAAAGGCAGCCTGCTCTATACCTCTTAAAGTTTCATCGGCGCATTTATATCTCATATAAGAGAAAAGTCGTTCTGTCAGGGAGGCGGGAGCGGCTTCCATGGTAGTTATGGAGCCGATCTTGGATGCAAGGCTGTGGCAGATCAGCGTCAGGAATCCGGCATTGGCAAGCAGCGTTTCCCTGTGTTTTTCGATAGAAAAGGAAATACAGGTCAGGTTTTCGGCGGCTTCTGCATAAATATTGTTGTTTTTGGGATAGAAGATATCCATGTCGCCGAGAAAGTAGTCTGTAGTTCCGTTTGACAGTGCATAGCGTGTACCATCATCGCGGATGAAGTAAATGTTGATGGAACCCTGTTCCACAATTTGAAACAGGACTTCGTTCTGAAAAGGTGAGCACACCAATTCCCCTTTTTCATAGCTTATCAGGTAGAAATCCACATCCAGAGTATCAAGTACAATATGGTATTTGCTGCCTGCAATGCAGGCGGCAATTTTCTGCTTATCATAGATTCTTTCCATAAAATCCCTCATTTTTGCTCCGGCTGTGAAACCGGATGCAGGAACGGATGTGCGTGTGAAAAGTTGGCACATCAGAGTTTTCACACGACGTTTCATTAACAGGACATATGTCCTGATTTTTTTGTTTATTTTACAGTATGATGGAGAAAAGCGCAAGGGAGGAAAAGAAAGAGATGACATCCGTTTTTGAAGAAAAGAATCTATCCAAAGCGATCATGAGAGTTGGGCTGCCTGCTATGCTGGGGCAGCTGACGACATTGATCTATAATATTGCCGACACTTTTTTTGTTTCGCTGACAAAAGAACCTGCCATGATCGCCGCAGTCACATTGTGTGCGCCGATCCTGCTCATTATTATGTCTATCGCCTGTATTTTCGGCATGGGTGGCAGCAGCGTGATTGCAAGGCTGTTGGGAGAAGGCAGGAAAAAGGAAGCTGGTGCGACCATGAAATTCTGCGTATATGCGATGGCGGTATCAGGCGTTGTCACGCTTGTCCTGGGGCTGATATTATTGCAGCCGCTGGCAAAATTATCCGGTGCAGATGCGGATAATATGATCTATACCTGTGATTATCTGAGATGGATCTTTGCAGGAGCACCTTTTATTATGCTGTCGAATGGGTTTGTGCATTTGTTCCGTTCGGTGGGACTGATCAAGGAAGGCACCATTGGACTGATGCTTGGGAATGGTATCAATATGGTGCTGGATTATGTTTTTATAGCGGTTCTGCAGTGGGGAACGGCAGGGGCCGCACTGGCAACTTCATTAGGATTTGTGAGCGCGACGGTCTACTATCTTGTCTGCATGGTCCGTGAAGGAAAGAAGGGCAATCAGTTGGTGCCGCTTAGCCCTACGGGGTTTGTATGGAATGCGCCGATGATCCGCAATGTCGTAAGCATCGGCATTCCGGGTGCGCTCATTACGGTACTTATGAGTGTTTCCAATATCGTTCTTAACAATTATATCGGCATTTACGGTTCTGATGCAGTGGCTTCTTATGGGATTGCCTATAAGCTTGATATGATTCCGATTCTGCTGTCGGTGGGGTTATCGCAGGGTGTTGCTCCTCTGGTGGGCTATTGCTACGGAGGGAATGCAAAAAAGAGAATGTCGGATATCGTAAAATATACGGTGCTGTACGGAGTTTGTATGGGCGTTGTGTTTATGGCTGTCTTTATGCTCTGCGGAAAGCCGCTGGCCGCAATATTCCTGCAGGACGCCGCTTTGATCGAACAGACGGGGTACTTTCTTAAGATTCTTTGCCTGTCGGCTCCCATGCTGGGGGTTATCAATATGATGACCAGTTATTTTCAGGCATTGGGCAAAGCGGTAAGGTCGCTTACCATTACGGTTCTGAGAAATGCCGCGCTGTTTATCCCGGGAGTGATCATTTTGAATCATATTTGGAAACTGAATGGGGTGATCGCAGCGCAGCCTGTTGTGGAGACGATCTTAACGGTAATCTGTCTGTTTATGTACAGCAGGGACTGCAGCAGAACAGATAGTGACAGGATATAGGGGGATAAATTTTTCGGTGAGCAATTTGTCCCTCACGGGAATTTGTGACGCACAGCCAGGGTGGGAACAGCAGATTATAAGCGCTTTACCGGGATCCAAACAGCGCTTACATAGTCGTCGCTGTTGGTATCTCCATTGGAATACCACTCTATATTTATTGGCATTGACATTTCAAATTCCTGGTTTCCCGGAAGCCATTCACTGAAGATACGGGTATTGACTGTCTGCAGGCTTTGCGGTATGCGGCCGATACAGTTAAACTTGGCCCATTCGCTGGCGGGAATTTCAAAGACAGACATGCCTTCCGGCACGGCGCCGCCCTGGTACGCACCTGCGATATAGTAGTGGAAATGTTCTCCGTCATTAATGTCTTCCACGCAGACGCCGAATTCTCCCACGATGCATTCTGCGATCGTCTGCCGGATGGCCTGTTCTTCCGGCGGGGCCGGTGTATCCTGCGTGCAGTATCTGCTGCAGAATTCACACCAGAATTTGGGGATATCCTGATAAGAGGTATCATAAGAAAAGATCCGTCCTAATCCGATCATATGCATGCTTTGTCTTTTTTCTAATTGAAACTCCATTTTGTTTCCTCCTCGTATTGAGATTTCTACGATCAAAGGCAGAAAAACTTTAATCCTGGTGGGCTGGGACTTAAGCTGCGTAGGCGACATACCGTGAAAGCGGGAAAAGGCTTTGGTAAAACTTTCCGGTGTATCATATCCGTACTTACAGGCCAGATCCAGCACGGTCTTGTCTGCAGGTGATTTCGGGTTCTTCTGCAAAGGGCTGCCGTCTGCCGGGGCGGCATTCAACATATCCAGTCCGGCCAGGTAAAGCCTGCGATTCCGCAGATATTCCCCAATGGAATAACCGGTTACGATCTTAAAACTCTTTTGAAAATAAGAAGGCGATATATGTACCGCGTCTGCCACATCTTTGGCGCTGATATCCGAGAGCATATGCGTTTCTATATAATCGATCGCTTTTTTGAAACTTGTCAGCCAGTCCATTTTACCTCCCTGTCGTCCACATTGATTATGTTGTTGTCAATTTATCCCGCGTGCAATGAGCCAGGCACTGTGCTTGTGGCGGGATTATTGACTGTTTGACTCCTGCCCTGATGAAGTCATTGTAACATATGCGCATGTGGAAGTCCTGACATTTTTGGCTTTGATTTGTCCTTGTTTTTAGAATCTGCGATACCTGTAGAAAAATCATGATTAAGGAAAGGAGTATCCGGCAATAGATTTAACTTGTCAAGGATGATTGTTTTAAATTCCTGTGATAGTAACAGCCGGTTCCTGATGTTTATGATTTTTATTGAGAACAGACTCAAAGTACGGTATAATTTTCTTAACGATGAAAAATGTTTTTATTTTAATCAATACAGAACTAATTTGAAAGTTCACGAAGTCAATAATTTGCCTGATTAAGTTTACAGAAATAAAGATAAGGAGATTCTTGGAGTATTGTTATATTATAGCATGACACGGGAGATTACGGAGAAGAATGTTTTAGGGGGTGTATATTGATGACAGAGAGCCAAAATATTGAATGGAAAGAATCGTGGCGTGACGAATATCTGAAATGGATATGCGGTTTTGCAAATGCTCAGGGTGGTAGAATCTATATCGGAATAGATGATATGGGGAAAATTATTGGTATTCGAAACGGCAAGAAACTTCTGGAGGAAATACCTAATAAGATTCAGACGAACCTGGGATTTCTTGCAGATATAAATCTGCTTTCCAAAGATGGCCTGGAATATATTGAAATTATAGTAAATCCAAGCAGTTACCCGGTCAGTTATAAAGGAGAGTATCATTTTCGCAGTGGTAGTACAAGGCAGGTTCTGAGAGGAACGGCTTTAACAGAATTCATATCTTCAAAAACAGGTATTCGCTGGGAAGATTCTATTATTGAAGGGGTATCAGTAGAAGACTTGGATAAGGAGAGTTTCGATATATTTCGCCGGGAAGCAGTGCGAAGTAAGCGTATGACGAAAGCAGATTTGGATATGAGCAATGCAGAGCTGTTGGATAGTCTTGATTTGCTGAAAAATGGAAAACTTACAAGAGCTGCGGTGCTTCTTTTTCATCGGAATCCACAAAAATGGATGTTTGGTACGTATACAAAAATTGGAAAATTTGGAAAAGGTTCTGATTTGCAGTATCAGGATGAAGTAATAGGATCATTATTTATGCAGGCAGAGCGTGTGATCGAGTTAATTTATTTGAAATACTTAAAGGCTCCGATTACTTACGAGAATATGACCAGAGTAGAAACTTATCCATTTCCAAAGGATGCGATACGTGAAGCACTTTACAATGCACTTGTACATTCACGTTGGAGTGGCGGAATACCTGTACAGATCAGGATTGAGGATGATGCGATGTATATTAGCAACGAATGCGTGTTTCCTTCTGATTGGACAGTGGATTCTTTACTGCAAAGGCATCAGTCAAGGCCATATAATCCGAAGATCGCCAGGGCATTTTTCAGGGCTGGCTATATTGAAAGCTGGGGACGGGGAATACAGAAAATTTTTGAAGTTTGCAATGAATATGGAACTTCAAAACCAGAGTATGTTGTGCATGCGGAAGATATAACGATTAAACTATCGGCAGTTTCGGCATCGAATAGATTTATTTCAAAGCTGGATTCTAAAGCTGAACATATAGATTTGAAAATAAAAATAGTAGAATATTTGAAGGATAAGCCTGAGGCAACTCAAAAGGAACTGCAGGAAGTATTGAATGAGACAAGAACACACATACAAAAAGTGATAAAAGAGTTGGTCAATGAGGGCGCAATAGAACGTAACGGAGGAAAGAGGTTTGGTTTTTGGAAAATAAATAAAACTATCTAAAGCTGTTTCCAAAGCTCATTATCAGCTTTGGAAACAGCTTTGGAAATCTTTACGTAGATCAGACAGACATAAGGACAGTCCTGATCGCAGCGCTTGCTTTATTGCGCCTGACAGATGCTTATCTCTTCTTTCCATATGCTTTATAATAGAGATAACAGCAGTACAGGGACGAGAAGGGAGTAGATTTAAGATGAATACGAATCTGATAGCGGGGCACTTGCAATATCTGCGGAAAAAGCATCATTATACGCAGGAGGATCTGGCAAAAAGACTGCATCTGTCGAGGCAGGCTGTCTCAAAATGGGAGACGGGAGCGACGATCCCCGACCTGGAGATTCTTCTGCAGCTGTCCAGCCTGTATGATGTCTCCATCAACGACATATTAGAACCGGACATACAGCCCCGGACGATAACGGATTTTGAACAGCTGTCCGTAATTCCGGAAAAGGAGCTGGAAGAGAGTCTGCGACTGTTTGACGAGAAGGCGCTTGTAACAGCCCTGATGGGGGCATCGCCGGGGATCAATGATTTGTGTGAAAAACTGTTTCCTGCCATTGCGTTTGAAAAAATAAGAAATGACATTGGCAGAATCAGGATCGAGGAGGTGGAAAAGAGGCAGAAAGAAATCATTTCCATGATCAACCTGCGGGAGCTTGAGAGGAGGGGATAGGAGTTGCTATTTACGGTGCCATGCATCCTGTTGCAGCGCAGGAAATTTCATCGGAATTGCATTTTTCCTCCTTTTATGGCATCATTAAGTAATGGAAAGTAAACAAGGCTATCAAGGGTTACGGAATCATAGAAAGAGGAGGTTAGGCAGGATATGAAATTACTGGTAATTGGCGGGGTGGCGGCCGGAACGAAGGCTGCGGCGAAATTTAAACGGGTGAATCCGGAAGCGGAGGTGACCATCGTCACCAAGGGAAAGGACATTTCCTATGCGGGCTGCGGACTGCCCTATTATGTGGGCGGATCGATCCCGGAGAAGGAGCAGCTGATCGTGAATACGCCGGAGAAGTACAGCGCGTTGACCGGGGCGATGGTCTATCCGCAGCGGGAAGTGGTGGCGCTTGATCCGGCCGGGAAGAAGGCAACGGCGAAGAATCTGCGCACGGGAGCAGAGGAAGTCTACGAGTACGATGCCTGTATCGTGGCGGTGGGTGCATCGCCGGTGGTGCCGCCGCTGCCGGGTCTTAATCTGCCGGGTGTGTTCGTGATGCGCACGCCTGACGATGCGATTGAGACAAGGGAATATATTGCCCGCGACGGTGTGAAGCGCGCTGTAGTAGTTGGCGGCGGTTTCATCGGTCTGGAAGTGGCGGAGAACCTTCTGGAAAAGGGACTGTCCGTGACGCTGATCGATATGGCTCCGCAGATCATGCCGGGCTTCGACACGGAGATGGCGAATTTTGCAGTCCGTCATCTGGAGAAAAAGGGAATCACGGTGCTCACCGGAACGAAGCTTAACGGCGTGACGGGCGAGGAGAGAGCGGAAGGCGTGCAGACGGACAAGGGACTGCTGCCGGCAGACGTGGTGATCCTGTCCATCGGCATCCGGCCGAATACGGGCTTTTTGCAGGATACGGGCATGGAGATGTTTAAAGGCACGATCCTGGTGGATGATAAGATGGCGACCAGCGTGCCGGATGTGTATGCGGCAGGTGACTGTGCGATGGTGAAGAACCGTCTCACGGGTGAGCGGCAGTGGTCGCCCATGGGGTCTTCCGCCAACATGGAGGGCCGGACGCTGGCGCTTTCGCTTGGCGGCAGAGATGTGAGTTATCCGGGCGTTCTGGGAACGGGCGTGGTGAAGCTGCCGGGGCTTTCAGGCGGCCGGACAGGGCTTTCCGAGGAGCAGGCGAAAGCGGCGGGCTATAAGCCGGTCTGTGTGCTGGCGGTGACGGATGACAAGGCGCATTATTATCCGGGCAGCGCATGGTTTGCCATCAAGCTGGTGGCGGATGCGGACAGCCATAAGCTGCTGGGCGTGCAGGTATTGGGTCCCGGCGCGGTGGATAAGGTGACGGACATCGGTGTGATGGCAGTGACCTTTGGCGCCACGCTGGAGCAGATGACATGTCTGGATCTGTCCTATGCGCCGCCTTTTTCCACGGCGATCCATCCTTTCGTGCAGGCGGTACATATGCTTCTGAATAAGCTCGGGGGCGATCTGGACAGCTTCACGCCGGCGGAGTATCTGGCAGGAGCGGCGGAAGGTTATCGTGTGATCGACGTGAATCCGGCGGGGCCGACCATTGCGGGAGCCACCTATGTGGATCTGTTAAAAGTAAAGGGTGAAGTGCCGGGGCTTGGTAAAGACGAGAAACTTCTGCTTGTGTGCGCGAAAGGCAAGAGGGCCTATCTGCTGCAGAACAGGCTGAAACGCTACGGCTATACGAACACGAAGGTACTGGAAGGAGCTTCCTTCTTCAATGTGGTGAAGGAGGCAGAAAAGCCGGGTGTGGTGACGGTGCCTGCGGAGGAGATCACCCGTGTCAAGGCGCTGGGCTGTCTGCACAATAAGGGCACCAATAAGTTCAACGTGCGCGTGATCACCAGAAACGGCAAGATTACCGTGGCGGAGCATAAGAAGATCGCGGAGGCGGCGGAGAGGTTCGGCAGCGGGGATGTGGTGATGACCACCCGTTTGACGCTGGAGATCGTGGGTGTGCCTTTTGACAGGATCGAGGCGCTCCGGGCTTTCCTGGCGGAGGAAGGTCTGGAGACCGGCGGTACCGGATCCAAAGTGCGTCCGGTGGTGGCATGTAAGGGAACGACCTGCCAATACGGCCTTTTGGATTCCTATCGCCTGTCGGAGGAGATTCATGAGCGGTTCTTCCACGGCTATGCGTCCGTGAAGCTGCCTCATAAGTTCAAGATCGCGGTGGGCGGGTGCCCGAACAACTGCGTGAAACCGGATCTGAACGATTTCGGTATCGTAGGACAGAAAGTGCCGGTGATCGATCCAGAGAAATGCCGCGGATGTAAGATCTGTCAGGTCGCTCTGGCGTGCCCGGTGGAGGCATCTCAGGTAGTGGACGGCAAGTTGGTGATCGATCCGGATCAGTGTAACAACTGCGGCCGCTGTGTGGGCAAATGTCCGTTTAAGGCAGCGGAGGAGAGTGCTTACGGTTACCGTGTTTACATCGGCGGCCGCTGGGGCAAGCGGGTAGCTCAGGGGCGGAAGCTGGATAAGATTTTCTTAAGCGAAGAAGAAGTGCTTTCCGTACTGGAAAAGGCGATTCTGTTGTTCCGGGAACAGGGCAGGACGGGCGAACGCTTCGCGGATACCATCAGCAGACTCGGATTCGAGGACGTGCAGGCCCAGCTTATGGCGGATGATCTGCTGGCCCGCAGAGAAGAGATCATCGGGGCGAAGCTGCATCTGAAAGGCGGGGCGACCTGCTAAAGACAGAGTCCACTTAATGACATTGCCGACAGGTCATAAGGCAGAATTTTTTCAGAGGTAAATTTTTTGACTGACAGGGAAAAGAGAAGGTTGTAAAAAGATGGAATGCATCAGCATCAGCCATAAAACGGCGGAATCTGCGGACAGACAGAGATGTTTTATCGTAAAAGAAGAAAGAGAGGACTGCCTGCGGGAGATGCTGGCGGTCTGCGGGATGGAACAGTGTGTATTGGTGTCCACCTGTAACCGCACGGAAGTTTATGTGCCGGGAGAGGCAAACCGTTTCCGGGCATTGGAAGAAGCGCTGGCCGGAGCGACCGGCTGTGACGGCGAGTGGATCAGAGGACTGGCCAGACGCTATCAGGGGCGAAAGGCGCTGCAGCATCTTTTCCGGGTAGTCTGCGGGATGGAGTCCATGGTGATCGGGGAGGATGAGATCCTGGGACAGGTGCGGGATGCTTACATTCATGCCAAAGAGGCCGGCTGTACCGGCTATGAGTTGAATTGTATTTTTCAGGCGGCGCTGGCGTGCGCCAAACGGGTGAAGACGGAGACGATGCTCTCCAAAACTTCCGTTTCCGTGGCTACGCTGGCGGCAAATGAAGTGTTCCGTCTGCCGCTGCCCCATAAAACGGTGCTTTTGATGGGCAGCAGCGGACAGATGGGCGGCATCATCCTCAAGAACCTGCTGAGTCAGGAAAATATCCGCATCATCGCCACGATCCGGTCACACAACGGGCTGCTCCAAAGCGGCAGTCCGCGGGTGGAAAATGTGCCCTATCAGGAGCGGTATGCTTATCTGCAGGAAGCGGATGCGGTGATCTCCGCCACGGCCAGTCCTCATTATACGCTGACAGCCGGCAGGGTCGGGGAAGTGTTGAGAAGGGACAGGGAGACGAAAGAGCGACTTTTTGTTGATATTTCCATGCCGACGGATATGGATGCGGAGATTGGGCGGCTGGCGCATTGCCGTCTTGTGGCGTTGGATGAGATTAAGAGCCTGGCCGAAGAAAATAACAGGTTAAAGCAGCAGGCGCTGGCGGATGCGGAGGAGATTCTGGCGGAAGAGCTGGAGATGCTTGGTAAGACACTTTCATTCCACCGGTTTACGGAGGCTGACCGGAACTGGAAGGAACGCTATGCGCGGTATCCGGCGGAAAAGCTGCTCTATTTGCTGCGGGATGAGCTGGACAGTGCATCGTTTGAAGCCGTTGTGCAGGTGCTGATGAAGCAGACAGTGTATGAGAAATAACGGTGAGCGCGTCAGGACATTAGATCATCAGGATAGCAGAGTATCAGGACATCAGAATATCAGGGCATCAGAGTATCAGGACATCAGATCATAAGTCGTGCACGAATGGTACAAAACGGATATCTGGCGGGAAATGACAAGGTATCCTGAAAGCGCGCAGGGAAGGCGGCAGATAGTATGGGACATTTTCCTTTTTTTATGGAGATAGGCGGAAAAAAGGGTGTGATTGTGGGCGGCGGCCGGGTGGCAGCCAGAAAAGTGGAGAAACTGCTTCCTTTTGGCCCGGTCCTGACAGTGATCGCCCCCAGGATCGAGGATTGTATGAGGACATTGGAGAAGCGGCCGCGGGAGCAGGAGCAGGGGGCGGCTTCTCTTCTTTTTGCGGAGCGGGTTTTTTGTCTGGAGGATCTGGCCGGGGCGGATTTTGTGATCGCGGCTACGGATGAGGAAGTGTTGAACGGGCGTATTGCGGAGTACTGTCAGGCGGCGCGTATTCCGGTCAATGTGGTGGATGACCGGGAGAAGTGCACCTTCTTTTTTCCGGCGCTGGTGAAGGAGGGAGCCTTGACGGTGGGCATTTCCACGGATGGCAAAAGTCCGGTGGCGGCGGCCTGGGTGCGGAGAAAGATCGCCGGTGCACTACCGGATGGGTTGGGTGATGCGATTGACTTACTGGGTCAAATTCGTCCGCTGGTGATGGAGCGGGTGCCGCGGGAGGCTGACAGGAAGCGGATTCTGGAGAAGCTGTTCCTGTACTGTCTGGAGAAAGAAGGCAAGGCATCGTTGGAGGAGCTGGCAGCGCTTTTGGCGGAAGAGATTCTGCGGCAGGACAGTTGTGTGGGAACGGAGAAGAACAGCGGCCGGCAGGGAAATGGAGAGTGTGATGAATAAGATCAGGATCGGAACGCGGGGAAGCAGACTTGCTCTAAAACAGGCAGCCCTGGTACAGGAAGCGCTGCAGGCGGCGGATGACGGGCTGCAGACGGAGATCGTGATTCTGCGGACAAAAGGGGATATCATACAGGATAAGCCGTTGGCGGAGATTGGCGATAAGGGAGTTTTTTCCTCGGAGTTTGAGCAGGCGCTGCAGGAGGGGAGCATCGATCTTGCGGTGCATTCGGCCAAGGACCTGCCTATGACACTGGCCGGCGGCCTGACCATTGCGGCCGTGCTGCCCAGAGCGGACGTGCGGGACGTGCTGGTGGTTCCAAAGAAGGGGCGGATGCCGCTTCTGGCGGAAGGGAGCGAAGAAGCCCTGTGCAGGAACGGATGGAAAACAGATAGACGGTGCCAGGAAACGGGAAACGCCGGGAATGACAGGGAACGGAACGTTTACCAGTGGATGCGGCGGATGATGCTGGAGCAGGACGACGGCGGCACGGCGTTTCGGATCGGCAGCGGCAGCAGGCGGCGGCAGCTTCTGGCCGGAAAGCTGTGGAAGAATGTAGTATGTGAGAATATCCGCGGCAATGTAGATACGCGGCTGCGTAAGCTGCAGGAAGGCGGCTATGACGGGATCATTCTGGCTAAAGCCGGGCTGGACCGTCTGGGGATCGGCTGCAAAGGCAGCGACAGCAGTGGCAGTGGCGATGATGCGTTGGCATTTTTCTTTTGCCCCCTGCCGCCGGAAATATTTCTGCCCGCGGCCTGTCAGGGGATGATCGCGGTGGAGGCCGTGCAGGGTTCGGAGGCGGAAGGCATCTGCCGGCGGATCACGGATGCGGAAACGATGCTTTGTTTTCAGGTGGAACGGGAAGTGCTCCGGCAGCTGTCCGCGGACTGCAGCGAGGCAGCGGCGGCCTGGTGCAGACAGGAGCAGGACAGATTGATTCTGGATGCCATGTATGCCGGGCACCGTGTGAAACATACAGGCAGCGTGAGCCTGCAGGAAGGCAGGCGGCTGGCGTTGCAGGCGGCCGGAGCGTTGAAGGAAAAGAGCCAAAGTTGAAGAAAAAGAGTCAAATTTGTGCCGCTTCGGAATGGAGGAAAAGATATCTTGAATAAGGGCAACGGAAAAGTATATCTGACAGGCGGCGGGTGCGGCGACATAGAGCTTCTGACCATCAAGGCGGCGGAAGTACTGCGCAGGTGTGATGCGGTGGTCTATGACAGTCTGGCGCCGGAAGCGCTGCTGCGGTGGACGAAGCCGGACTGCGAGAAGATCTATGTGGGGAAGCGTTACGGCAGTCACGCCATGAAGCAGTCGAAGATCAACGACCTGCTGGTGGAGAAGGCGCTGGAAGGTAAGACGGTGGTACGCCTAAAGGGCGGCGACCCTTATGTGTTCGGCAGAGGCGGGGAAGAGTTTCTGGCGTTGCAGGCGGCGGGCGTTTCCTGTGAAGAGATTCCGGGTATTTCTTCTGCCATTGCGGTGCCGGCGGCAGCAGGCATTCCGGTCACGCACAGAGGACTTTCGGCGGCGTTCACGGTGGTGACGGGAACGGCGGCCGGGGAAGACGGGCAGTGGCAGGGAGAGGAGCCGGGGCAGGAGAATAAGCCGGTCCGGAAGACGGGTTTGCGTCTGGACTTTGACACGCTGGCGCGGCTTCCCGGCACGCTGGTGATCCTGATGGGGATGCATCATCTGAGAGAGATCACGGCGGGCCTGCTCTCGGCCGGGAAAAGCCCGGACACGCCCTGCGCCGTTGTCATGGAGGGAACGACCGACAGACAAAGATGTCTGCGGACGGTGTTAGGCAGGCTTTATGAGGAAGCAAAGGAGCAGGGCTTTACTTCGCCGGCGGTCATCGTTGTGGGGGCGGTGGCGGAACTGCAGCTGACAGATGGATTTCCTGCCGCGGCGAAAGGTAAGGGGATAGAAGGCCGCCCGCTTGCCGGCGTTACGGTGGGCGTCACGGGAACACCGCATTTTGCGGGTAAGCTGGCGGCTGCGCTGGAACAGGAGGGGGCCGCGGTAAAGGACATGAGCTTTATGGAGGTGCGGCAGACAGGGGAGCCGCTGCCGGAGCCTGCGTCGTTTCGCTGGCTGGTCTTCACAAGTCCTAACGGCGTCAGCATCTTTTTTGATAAAATGAAAAGGGAGCGGCGGGATGTGCGCAGTCTTTACGGCAAAAAGAT
This sequence comes from uncultured Acetatifactor sp., assembly GCA_910577185.1. Taxonomy (GTDB): domain Bacteria; phylum Bacillota; class Clostridia; order Lachnospirales; family Lachnospiraceae; genus Acetatifactor. Next base: position 65,541 of record CAJTLR010000012.1, on the reverse strand, counting down.
TGCGGTGATCGGGCCAGGAACAGCGGCGGCGCTGGAAGAAAACGGATTATATGCGGATTACATGCCGGATTTCTATGATGTGGAACATCTGGCATGGGGTCTGACAGAGAGAATCCTGCAGGAAGATGCGGCCGGTGAGGGGGAGTGTCCGGCGGCAAAGATGGAGCGGGTGCAGGGGCAGGTGTTGTTTCTGCGGGCGCGGCAGGGGAGTGAGAGCCTGCCTCTTGTTTTTCAGGAAAAAGGTATTTCCTACGTGGATTATCCGCTCTATGAACTGGGAGTCTGTGAGGAGAAGCGTATCGGGGCGGTGGCAGAGTGGCCGGATTATGTCGTGTTTGGTTCGGCGCTGGGCGTGCGGGCTTATTTTGAAGGACTGGAACGGGACCAAACGGCAGAAAATGATGCGGCAGGCAGCAGCGCCGGAGAGCCGCTTTCCTGCAGGGATGCTTGTACCGGACGCGGTGTGAGGCAGAAGTATGTGTGTATCGGTGAAAAGTGTGGGGAAGAATTGCGAAAGCATACGACGGCCCTCTGTCTGACGGCGGAAGAAGCCAGTGTAGAAGGGATCGTGGCACGCATCAGGCGGGACAGAGCGCAATGAGATTGGGATGGGCGCATGAGGAACAGCTCCTGTGGCAGGACAGGAACAGCAGCGGCCTGATTCCTGGAAAGCAAAGCAGATATCAAGAGATGCACAGGACATGGCTTTGTCAGAAAAGAAAGCAATAGAGGAGAAAAGCGATGTATCGATTCAGAAGGTTAAGGCGGGATGAACGGATTCGTTCTATGATGCAGGAGACGAGACTGCACCCGAAGAATTTTATTTATCCTGTGTTTGTGATAGAGGGAGAGAAGATCAAGAATCCGGTGGCGTCCATGCCGGGTGTTTTCCAGTATTCGGTTGACCAGCTGGATGAGATCATGGTGCAGGTAAAAGAGGCGGCCATCGGCGGCATTATGCTGTTTGGCATTCCGCAGCATAAGGATCCGCAGGGGAGTCAGGCATATGCGGTGGACGGTGTCACCCAGAGGGCGGTCTGTTTTATCAAAGAGCATTATCCGGAGATTTATATCGTGGTGGATGTGTGCCTGTGCGAGTATACGTCTCACGGACATTGCGGCATGGTGTGTGGGAACGAGATCCTGAATGACGAGACCCTGCCGTATCTGGTGAAAATGGCGGTAAGCCTGGTGGAGGCCGGGGCGGATATGGTGGCGCCTTCCGATATGATGGACGGCCGGATCGCAGCGATCAGGAAAGGGCTGGACGAAGCCGGCTTCACGCAGGTTCCGATAATGGCCTACAGCGCCAAGTTTGCCTCCGCTTATTACGGTCCTTTCCGGGAGGCGGCGCATTCCGCGCCGGAATTCGGCGACCGCAGAAGTTATCAAATGGACTGCGCCAACGGGCAGGAGGCGCTGCGGGAGATCGGGGCGGATATCGAAGAGGGAGCGGATATCGTGATGGTAAAGCCGGCGCTGGCTTATCTGGATGTGCTGCGGGAAGCGGCGCTTACTTTTGACATGCCGCTTGCAGTGTATAATGTCAGCGGCGAATACGCCATGGTGAAAGCGGCCGCCGCCAATGGGTGGATTGATGAGCGGCGGGTCGTTATGGAGAACCTTACGGCCATGAAGCGGGCCGGGGCGAGGGTCATTATCACCTATCATGCATTGGATGCGGTGCGGTGGATAGAATATATATAGTAAACTACATAACAAATTTCTGTTTCCGACTCTTGCAGGAGCCGTATACGGTAGCTCCTGCAAGGCCGAAAACGAAATTTCTAATGCAGTTAACTATAGTAAACGAAATTTCTAATGTCGTTAACGATAAGAATGTTTCGGCAGGGAGGACAATATGGAGCAACGCAGATCAAAACAACTTTTTGACAGGGCGCAGCAGTTGATACCGGGCGGAGTAAATTCACCGGTGCGGGCTTTTCGGGCCGTGGGAAGGCAGCCCTTTTTCGTGGAGCGGGCACAGGGGCCATGGCTTTTCGATGCGGACGGGAACCGGTATCTGGATTATGTCTGTTCCTGGGGGCCGGGCATTCTGGGACATGCACATCCGAGGGTGGTGGAGGCGGTACAAAGAGCCTGCGGCGGCGGGCTGAGTTTCGGAGCGCCGACAGCCGGAGAAGTGGAGCTGGCGGAACGGATCAGCGCCTGTGTGCCGGATGTGGAGATGGTGCGTCTGGTCAGTTCCGGAACCGAGGCGGTGATGAGTGCTGTGCGCGTGGCCAGAGGATTTACCGGCCGGGAAAAGATCATCAAATTCTCCGGCAATTACCACGGCCATTCGGATGGTCTGCTGGTGAAGGCCGGTTCCGGGCTGATGACACAGTCGGTGCCTGACAGCGCGGGTGTGCCGGCAGGATACGCAGCCTGTACTCTGACGGCGGTCTACAATGATACGGAGTCCGTGCGCAGGCTGATGGAGGAAAATGCCGGTCAGGTGGCGGCCGTGGTGGTGGAACCGGTGGCGGCCAATATGGGCGTGGTGCCGCCAAAGCCGGGATTTCTTGCGTTCCTGCGGCAGATCACACGACAGACGGGTGCGCTTTTGATCTTTGACGAGGTGATCACCGGTTTTCGACTGGCGCTGGGCGGGGCTTCCGAATACACGGGTGTTCACGCAGACCTGTATACTTTCGGAAAGATTGTGGGCGGCGGTATGCCGCTGGCGGCTTACGGCGGCAGACGGGACGTGATGGCCTGTGTTGCGCCTCTGGGGGCCGTCTATCAGGCCGGGACGCTGTCGGGGAATCCGGTGGCGGTGACGGCGGGGATCGAGACATTAAAGACTTTGATGGAAGATACAGGAATCTATGAACGGATCGACAGGCGTGCGGGGAGACTGGCGGAAGCCTTTCGCCGCAGGGGGCTGACGGTAAACCGGGCCGGTTCTCTGCTCTCGGCATTCTTCACACCTGGCTGGGGAGAGCAGGAAGGCAGCGTGACGAATTACGAAGAGGCCTGTCAGTGTGACAGAGAGGCGTTTTCCGCATACTTTAACAGAATGCTGGAGCGGGGAATCTATGTGGCTCCATCCCAGTTTGAGGCCATGTTTGTGTCGGATGCCCATGAAGACGAGCTGATCGAGAGAACCTGTGAGGCGATCGGGGAATCGGTTCTATAGAGAGACATTTTTTTGAAAAAACGGAAAACCGCACACAAATAACTGAAAACCGTATTGACATGGGACGCTCCTTTCCACTATAATCTAATCAACAAAGGGAAGCATCCCTTTTCAAGTGAAATTCTCATACCATTCGGGATGAAAGATCGGATATTTCCGATTCCGGCGTTATCAGCCATATTTCACAAGAATACAGGAATGGCTGGGGCGCGGCAGAATCAGACGGAATCTGTCATGCAGCGGCCGGGAAGGAGTATATGGGCAGGAAAGATATGACAGGCAGAGTGTTCTTTTCCGATAAAGAACGCTTCGCGGAATTACTGAATCTTCATCTCTATCATGGAGCAAAAGTGCTTTCGTCGGAGAATCTGGTTCAGAGAAAGCGGGAATATTCTTCTCTTGCAGATGTCTATGGACAGAAGAACAGAGATATTCTGATGGAAGACACGAAGAACAGGATCTGTTACGGAGTAGAACTGGAGACGGAGGCGGATTACAGTATGCCGGAGCGTATCATGGTGTATGATGCCTGTGAGTATGAGCACCAGATCCGGGCAATCTGCAGGAAACATCAGGAAGAGGGAACATTTGAAGAGTTTCGGGACAGGAAGAGCAGGATGAAGAAGGAAGATTTTCTGCTTCCCACGGTGACGGTGGTACTGTATCTGGGAGAAGGACATTGGGAAGGAAAGCGGAGGCTGACCGATCTGTTTCCTTTGCCGGTGTACGCGGCTGAATCATCGGGGAATGGAATCTGCGATTATACTTTTTCCCTGTTGGAGGCGGATTTTCTGAGTACAGAGGACCACAGGACAGATTTAAAAGAGTTCTTCCAGGCCATGCAGTGCAGGTAGGACAGAGAGAGATTAAAGAAGCTGCTTCGTTCAGACGGATTTCAGAGGCTTGGCCCGGAGACAGAGCTGGCGATCGCAGCACACTTGAACATAAGAAGACTTGTACGAAGAATGAGGAAGGGGGAAGTGCCCATGTGTAAAGCATTTGATGACCTGATGCAGGAAGAGAGAAGGAACGGAAGAAAAGAAGGCATGGAGAGAGGGATCGAGAAAGGGCTTGAGAAAGGAATCAAAAAAGGTAAAAAAGAAGGGAAAAAGGAAGGAAAGAAAGCGGAACGGCTTGGCATCATCGGCAGGATGAAGAAGGAAGGGCTGGAGGAAGCGCAGATCATTAGACTGACCAGATGTACGAAGGAAGAGTACGCGGCGGCTCCGGGGATATGAGAGATTACGTAGGTATCATTCACGTTGTAATGTCATTAAATTTGCTGGGCGCGTAACGGGAAAGCCGCATGATTCGCGGGCACATGCATTGCAAACACTGATTTCCTGTGCTATACTTAGGGACGGTGCAGCAGAAATAATTTCGGAGGAAAACTGATGTTAAAAGATAAAACAATATTGATAACCGGCGGCACGGGTTCTTTCGGTAAGTGCTTTACCAGATACGTGCTGACTCATTACGAGCCGAAGAAAGTCATCATCTATTCCAGAGATGAATTCAAGCAGTGGATGATGGCGGAGGAGTTTAAGGAATTTGCGGAGAAGCTGCGGTTCTTTATCGGAGATGTGCGGGATGGGGAGCGTCTGCGCAGAGCCTGTGAAGGTGTGGACTATATCATTCATGCGGCGGCATTAAAGCAGGTTCCGGCCTGTGAGTATAACCCCAATGAGGCGATCAAGACGAATATCCACGGTGCCATGAATGTGATTGATGCGGCGCTGGACAGCGGTGTGCACAAGGTGGTGGCATTATCGACGGACAAGGCGGTCAATCCCGTCAATCTGTACGGCGGCACGAAGCTGGTATCGGACAAGCTGTTTGTGGCAGCCAATGCCTATGCCGGTGTGAAGGATATCAATTTTTCCATCGTTCGTTATGGAAATGTGGCGGGCAGCAGAGGTTCCGTGATACCGCTTTTCCATAAGCTGATCAAGGAGGGGGCGAAGGAGCTTCCGATCACGGATGTACGGATGACCCGTTTCTGGATCAGTCTGACGCAGGGTGTTGAGCTTGTTATTAAGGCTTTGGCGGAGGCTACCGGCGGAGAGACTTTTATCAGCAAGATACCTTCCTTTAAGATCACGGATCTGGCGGAGGCGATGCTGCCGGGATGCAGTATCAGGGAGACCGGCATCCGTCCGGGAGAGAAGCTGCATGAGATCATGGTCACCACGGAGGATTCCTTTACGACTTACGAGTATGATAAGCATTTCATCGTCTATCCGCAGATGACCTGGAATAACAGGCAGCAGCCGGATTTGAGCGGCAGGAAGGTGGAGGAAGGGTTCTCCTACAGTTCCGGTACGAATACGGAGTGGCTGTCGGTGGAGGATATCCGCGAACTGCTCAAAGGGGTAGAGCTGGAGAAATAAACAGCACAGTTTTGTAATTGTTACGACGGGCGGTGCGGCTGCGGAGGGTAACGAGCGTGCAGGAAGAAAACAGAAGGGCATGCATGAAAAGTGCATGTCCTTTTTAACCTTAGTGGCCGGCAGGCGGACGGAAGAAAGGAAGATAAGGGGAATGAAGAAACCAGCGATCGAGGGCGGCACACCCGTCAGAGAGACGAAAATATATTATGGACATCAGTATATTGACGATGCCGATATTCAGGCTGTAGTGGATGTATTAAAAAGTGATAACCTGACCTGCGGGCCGAAGATCGGGGAGCTGGAAGAGAAGTTATGTCAGCTCACCGGTGCGCGCTACGCGGTGGTGTGCAGCAACGGCACGGCGGCCCTGCATATGGCGGCGATGGCGGCAGGCGTGGGAGTCGGGGACGAGGTGATCACCACCCCCATTACATTTGCCGCATCAGCGAACTGTGCTCTTTACTGCGGCGGCAGACCGGTCTTTGCCGATATTGATCCGGAGACGTATAATATCGATCCGGAGAAGGTGGAGGCAGCGATCACTGAGAGAACGAAGGCGGTCGTGGCGGTGGACTACACCGGGCAGTCGGTGGAGCTGGACCGGTTGTCGAAGATATGCAGGAAACATGGACTCATGCTGATCGAGGACGGCGCCCATGTGATCGGGACCACCTATAAGGGCAGAGCCAACGGTTCCATTTCCGACATGACGACGTTCAGTTTCCATCCGGTGAAGACTGTTACCGGCGGTGAGGGCGGCGCGGTGCTGACCAATGATGAGACTTTATATAAGAAGCTGCTTTTATACCGCGCTCACGGTATCACGAGGGAAGAAGCGCAGATGGAGCATGAAGCGGAAGGCTCCTGGTATTATGAGCAGGTGGAGCTGGGCTATAATTATCGTATGACGGATATACAGGCGGCGCTGCTCATCAGCCAGCTGGACAAGCTGCCTCTTTTCAAACAGAGGAGAAAAGAGATCGTAGTCAGATATAACGAAGCCTTTGACAGGCTGCCGATGCTTTTTGTACAGAGGGAGATTCCGGAATCGGATACCACAAGGCATCTCTATATCCTGCGCATCGTGCCGGAGAGGCTGACCATCGACAGGAAGCAGTTCTTTAAAGCGCTGGCAGCGGAGAATGTATGCTGTAACGTGCACTACATTCCGACCTACTATTTCCCGTACTATGAGAAACTGGGTTATAAAAAGGGTCTGTGTCCGAACGCAGAAAAATTGTACGAAGAGATGCTGTCACTGCCCTTGTACTACGCCATGACGGATGCGGATGTGGAGAGCGTGATCGAGGCGGTGACGAAAATTGCCCTGTATTATGAGCAAAAATAATCTGTCATAGGTTATGCAGATCTGCCTCTCAGGTAGAGTGCATGGCAATAACAGCACACAGCAACAGCGGGGATGGATACAGATGAAACTGTCAATAATCGTGCCGGTCTATAATATGGCGGCTGAAGGAAAATTAGAATACTGCCTGAACTCCCTTGTGGCGCAGACGATAGGGGATTACGAGATCATTGCGGTGGACGACTGCTCTACCGACGATTCCTGGAAGATCCTGCAGGATTACCAGAAGCGTTATCCGGAGAAGTTTTGCGCCATTCACTCTGATGTAAACCAGAAGCAGGGCGGGGCCAAGAATATCGGTATGGCGGCGGCGCAGGGAGAGTGGATCGGATTTATCGACAGCGATGACTGGATCACGCCGGATTTCTATGAACGCCTGATCAGAAAGGGTGAGGAGACCGGGGCCGATATGGTGGGCTGTGATTATCACATGACCGGAGAACACAGCATGAAGGTGGGGCAGGTAGTGCACAATAACAGGCCGGAGCAGACCGGGGTACTGAATGAAGAGAAATATCGTTCCCTGATTTTGGACGGCGGCAGCCTGGTGGTGAAGGTGTACCGCAGGGAGATCGTGATCGACCATCCGAGCCGTTTTCCGACCGGCATTTTTTATGAGGATAACGCGCTGGCCAATTCCTGGATGCTGCGGGCCCGTCATTTTGAATATATCGAAGAACCGTTGTATTACTATTATCAGCATGATACGTCCACAGTGCATACGATCACAACGCGCAGATGTGAGGACCGCATGGAAGCCGGGCGCATCATGCTGCGGGAAGCCGTACAATACGGGTATCTGGAGAAGTACCGGCCGGAACTGGAATTCAGTTTTGCCACGCTTTTCTATGTGAATACGCTTTTCACGTATATGCAGGGTGTGCGGCCGGTGCGGTACGGATTTGTCAAGAAGCTGGGGCAGGAGATGCGGACGGCTTTTCCGGATTTTCAGGAAAACAGGTACTACCGGGAGCGCATCGGAGCGGAGGAGAAGAAGCTGGTGAGAATGCAGATGGCATCTACCATTCGATTTCTCGTATATTATAAGCTCCTGTGGGGATATCGCAGACTGAGAAAAAGGCTGCTGGAAGGAAAGCGGGGTTAACAGGGCCGGTCGCGTATAAGGGAATGAAAGGCGAAATGCTGCCAAACTATAGAATTTCAAGAGGAACATTCATGCAGACGAGAGAATTATCATGGAAGAATAAAATAGTCTACATTGTGACGGTGTGTATTATTACGTTGTTGATCTGGCTGGGGAATGAGGGGCACAGTCCGTTGGTCTATAAGGGGTCCGAGATGCAGCATACGGTGGGTGTGATCGATTCAGAATATGCGTTGATACTCCGGGATGCGGTGGCCAGGCACGGTACGGTGGCCAATACGTTGCAGTACGTGATCAATAAAGGCAGTTATACGGTAAATCTTCGTTATCGAGCAGATTCTGCAGATTCTGCATTGGAATTGTGGGAACAGGGGAAAAAAATAGCGGGGTGGACGATCGACCCGTCTAAAAAGGAATTGACAGCCGACTTTACCCTGTCGAAGGATGCTAAACAGCTGCAGTTTAAGATTAATTACAGCGGCAAAGGAGAACTGGTGATACAGAAGCTGGAACTTGTGCCGCATACTGTGTTTTATTCGGATACCTATTTTTTTATGGTCCTCTTTCTTCTGGGAAGCCTGTTTATATGGTGGTATTTGCAGAAGGAGGGTCGTCGGCTTACCAGAGAGCAGGTCGTAGATTACAGCATTATTTTAGGGGTTGCGCTTCTGGCGACGACACCCATGATGCAGACCCTGCTCTATAATGGTGATGATCTTTGCTATCATCTGGCGCGCCTGGAAGGTTTGAAGGATGGTATTCTGGACGGACAGATTCCGGTGAATATTCTGCCGGACGGGCTGCGGGGGAATGGTTATTTGAATGCCATGTATCCATACCTGTTTCTCTATATCGGGGCATGTTTAAGAATCTTTCGTGTTTCGCTTGCGCTGTCTTATAAAGTACTGATATTTTTGGCTAATTTGTCTTCCGGAGTCTGTGCCTACGTGGCAGTGAAGTCCATGTGCAGATCCAGACGAAGCGTGTTGCTGTCAGTGGTGCTGTATACGCTTATGCCGTACCGTTTTACGAATATCTTTTCCAGAGGAGATCTGGGAGAAACCCTGTCCCTGATCTTCTGGCCGTTTGTGATCGCGGGTTTGTATCATGTGATCTTTGGAGACCGGAAGCGTTGGTATTATCTGGTGCTTGGTATCAGCGGCATGCTGCAGAGTCATATATTAAGTGTGGCGTTTGCAGCCGCATTCTGCGTGATTACTGCACTTGTGTGGTGTACACGCATCATAAAGGAAAAAAGATATATCGAGATCGGCAGGGCAGTGGGAATGACGCTGCTCTTAAATCTCTGGTATCTGGTTCCCTTTCTGCTCTATTATTTCAAGGGTGATCTGAGTACGGAAGTGCTCCGATGGAGCGGTTACTTTGAACAGTCCATCAATCCCTCTAATCTGACACAAAGTATCAGTCTGTATCATAAGCAATATTTCTCGTTGGGGCTTGCGCTGTTTGGATGCGTTGGGATCGGTGTGATACGGCTTTTGTGTGAAAGCCGGGAGAAAAGGTCGGACATGGACAACTATATGTTGTATTTACTGGTGTCGGGATGCGTCTTTACCTATATGATCACCGGATATTTCCCTAACCGTACGCTGCTTGCCAACGATCTGTTCGAGAGTATTGTGACAATGATACAGTTTCCATGGCGCTTCTTGGGACCGGCATCGGCCTGTTTTATGTTCGTGGGCGTGATCGGCCTGGCCAGATCAGAGCTGCTGCGGCCCTACCGGAATCATATTTTTACGCTTCTGGTGGGCCTGAATCTGTTGGTGATCCTGTCTGTGCCTACGGATAACAGTCATATGCCTTATGAAAGCGTGGAAGCGGTGGCCTCCAAAGGGCACGAGAGCAAGATGGCAGCCAATATAGGTTTGTTTTATCCGCATGAATGGCGTCTAAACGGGGTTTCAGACGACAGACTGGTCACGGATGTGATCGTCTCCGATCCCTACGGTGTGACAGTACATAATTATGAGAAAAGAGGGACCAAAGCGGCAGTTGCTTATACTGCGGTAGAAGATAACTGCTATATCGAACTGCCGATCCAGAACTATCTGGGTTATCGGGCATATGATGAGAATAAAAGCCGGCTGGAGATCACCCGCGGAGAGGGCGGCAGGATCAGGATTGCGGCCGAGGGAGACGGTGTACGGCATACGGTATATGTACGTTACGGAAGAGTGCCGCTCTTTATGGCTGCCAACGTGGTTTCTGCGTTGACGGTTATGGCCATCGGATGGTGGCTGTGGAGCCGGCGCAGAAACCGGCAGCAGCATGTGCCGGCAGCCGGAGAATGAAAACAGCGTTGTACTATGGACAAGGGTGCTCGGCCATAAGGGCTTCTGCGATCTGGCGGGCGCCGGTACCGTCCAGGTAATTTCTCATAGCGGCGGAGACAGCAGCGCGGGCCGGGTGATCGTTTGCCATCCTGATAAGAAAAGCAATGATATGACGCAGGGTGGATGGGCAGGCAGAAGCTGCGGATGCATCGGCTGGCTGTCCAGTATGACCGGCAGCAGCCAGGGGACGGATGTCGCCGGCGCAGGGGATCAGGCTTTCCTTTGCGTAAGTTTCTACGGCGACGCGCTGGTTCTCGGCCATAAGATAACTGACAGTGGGGATGCCGACAGCGCATAGCTCGCACAGGGTAGTGCCGCCGGCGGAGACGGCCAGATCGCAGGAGGCCATCAAAGCCGCTACATTACTTACATTGGTATGAATGTGGAGAAAAGGATGGGTCTGCGCAAGGGCAGTCAAAGCCTCATATCGTGTGTTTGCCCTGCTGGTCAGGACATGATAGTGCATGGATTGCAGCACGGACCTGTCCTGCGTGGACAGCTGCTGTGAAGATACATCCGATAAGGACATATCCTGTACAGTGCGGTGATCGGTATTCTGCGGCGGAGCGCAGAGGCCGTCAGTCAGATTGTCGTAGACTATCTGCAGCAGCCCCTCTGCCACGCGATAAGGATCGGTGCCGCCTGTCGACAGCAGCACATGTTCGGCTTTGCGGCGGACTTGACAGGCGGGCGAGAGGAACTGTTCCCGAAGTGGTGTATACTGTATCCCCAGCAGCTTGCGGCCGGCGTTGGCGTAGGCGGCGCAGTCCTCGCTGGTATCATAGTTGACCACCAGGTCAACGGCGCAGTCAAAGCATCGCAGATCGTCTAAATAAGCCGTTTTGAAATAGTGCCGAAGGGCTATAAAATAGGAAGTAGTGGCAGAATAGGAATCTATGAAAAGCCATGGTCTGCTGTGGGAGGCGTGGGAGCCGTCCCCGGCAGGACGGTCGTTCTCTGCGGGCATGTCCGAGGCAAGGCAGGAGAGCAGGGCGGGTATTTCCGAGTTCAGTTCCAGATAGCTGCGTTTCAGACAGAAGGCTGCAAATTCCCTGTGAGTGGCAAAGCGCTCTTCCAGGAGAGTAAGACTTTCTTCGTCGGATACGATAAATTTAACATCTGCGCCCATCTTCACGCAGGCGCGCGCGATGGCGAGACACCTTACAAGGTGTCCGGTTGCGATCTCACTGTTTCCATCTGTTCTAAAGTAAATGTCAGTCATTGTTTCCTCCGTTATGTCAGACTATTTTCAGGATACTTCACTGTTATATTCACGGCAGATTTATCTGACGTTCAGTATAATATTAAAGTATTTGCCTGAAAGCCGCAATCATAAATACAGAAGCCGGACAGGCTGAAATCTAAAATGATGCAATCTGCAATTGACAGCATCGTGACAGCATTATATATTTATAATGACTAATATAAATAGTCAATCAAAAAAAGGAGAAGTGCAAATGAAAAGCATTTTCAGTATTACCAATGCGGAACGAGAAGTGATGGAAAAGCTTTGGGACCAGAAGGAAAGCATCAGACAGTCTCAGTTGTTGACACTTTTTGAGGAAGACGGAAAGGAGTGGAAGCGGCAGACGCTCAATACTTTTCTGGCGAACCTGGAAGAAAAGGGATTGGTCGTAAGGGAAAGAAGGATGGTCAAAGCCGTATATGGCAGGGAGGAGTACAATCTGATGCGGATGAAAGAAGAGATTGGTCACATGTATGGCGGTAAGTTGAGTAATTTCGTGGCTGCTTTTACCGAAAAGAATGGGATCGACGAAGAGGAAGCGCAGGCGTTGCTCAAAATTCTGGAAAACAAGTAAGGAGAGACGATGGGATATCTGATGGGAATGTCTTTGTCCGGGACAGCCATGACAGGCATCTGTGCATTGATAAGAGAATGTCGGAAGCATAAAGTCAGTGCCAGATCAGCATATCTTCTGGCCAAAGCAGCGATTCTATATTACCTTATACCATTGCCTGAACTCGGAGAACGGTACAGCCGAATGCTGATGAGTATAACATGTGCCGTGTCCCGACATGTGTTTGACTTTTCACCCCGTTGGTCTTATTATATGATCCGCGCAAATGGGGATGTGTATATCAATTCTTATATGAAAATACAATATATGGCAGCCGCCATATGGATCCTGGGAGCTGCGTTTGTTTTTCTGGCAGAGCTGATTGCCCATTACAGGAGTGGAAAGAGACTTGTAAATTGCATGGATGAGGCAAAGGTATCTGCAGAAACATGGGGGATCAGGAGAGGCGGCAGATTTTGCCATATACAGCAGAAAGTCACGGTATATCGGGATGTGCCTGATGGACAGGATGTGACATTCGGGTTGTTTCGACCGTTTATTCTATGTACGCTGAAAGAGGGAAAAAAGCAGGAAGAGTATGCACTGCAGCATGAAATGGTCCATGTCAGGAGAGGGGATATTTTCTGGAAGATGCTGCTGCGTCTGGCGACGATCCTGCACTGGTGGAATCCGGCTGTGTGGTATCTTTACCATGCTTTTGAACGGCTGTGCGAATGCTCTTGTGACGAAGTAGTTCTGTGGGGAAAGACAACGGAAGAGAAGAAAGACTATCTGCGCCTTGTGGTCATAGAAGCAGAAAAAGTAAAAAAGAATAAAAGAAAACCAGAGAACCCCCCGCTGGGGATTGGGGTTTGAACTGGGAAAAGAGGCAAGAAGAATAGAGGAAAGGATGGAAAACGCAATGCGGATGAAGAAATGGAATAGCGTGGCAGCCATGCTGCTTGTAATAGTATTGACGATGATCAATTCAGTAACAGTTCTGGCATACCCGAAGGTCCATACGATGACACAGAGAGAAGCGGTATCGGAAGAAATAATCAAAATGGAATTGAATGGGGGATCCATTCAGTTTGTTCCGGACGACGCCAGCGAGGAAGAACTGAAAAAGGATCGTGGGTATATATTAAGGCAGATTCAAGTCAGATATGAAGAGCAGTTTACGGATATAGACGGGAATATTTTTCCGGTAAATGATATTACAAATGAGAATAAGTATAGCAGCTGCAGCCATACTTATGTCTCCGGTATAAGAAGCATGCATACTAAACTTACATCATGCTCAGCCTGCCGCCTGGATGAGGGTTGTACACTTACTGCATTTTACGCAGAAAGATGCAGTAAGTGCAGGGATGTGATAATGGGAAACAGATTGTTTGTGGCAAATTTCGATCTATGCTCACATTGATCAGGATTTGATCTGTTTTCAGGTGAGTGGGGATGAAGCTGTTTAGTAGTCTGCTATTCTGCAATTCATGTTGACAGAAGAAAGGGAGGATGATAAGATGCAGATATGACTATAAAAAATAGTCATATCTGCATCTTATACTATGTTAATCCATGGTATAGCATAAGGCGTAGATTATTTTTATCATTTGGCGTATCAAATATAAATATGAAAATGAACAGTGTGCTGATTTAAAACCGAAAAGGGGGATTTTGCTATGGAAATGGGAATTAATTATCTTGCGGCAGGAACGGGCGGAGCCTATTGGGACAGAGTACAGAAGAAAAATCGTGCCGAGTATAAGTCGCCGGACAATTCTTTCGAAGATGTGAAAAGTGCGGGGGAAGTGAGGGAACAGTTAACGGGAGTTACGCTTACAATGTCACCGGAATCTGAAGAATTCGCAGCAGGGTTGGCTGAGAGAAAGGCAGCGGAGCGTGCGCAACAGTTACGTTTCCAGCAGGAAAATGATCCTTTGCAGATGCAGAATCCGTTCGACAGGATTGGCACGCAGTTCGCAACGATCAGCAAAGCACTGTCAAATATGGGCTATTATGATAATTTAAGTGATGAAGAAGTTTTAGAGACAGAGACACTTCTTGCAAATATTACGTACGGAATGAACAATTTGTGTGGTAACTTAAGAGTGGAAAGTGATGACCAATTGCAGGAACTCTCTTCTTATGCGGCGCGATTTGAGCTGGAATCTTCAACAGCGGCTCTGAGACAGTTTGCGAATAAGTATCTGCCGGAGCATATGCAGGAACGTTTTCAGGGATTGGTTGATAAGTATTATGAGCACAATTCCAGGGCATTGGAAGGGTATCGTTCCAACAAAGAGATTATGAGTGAACTGCAGGCACGTATTTATGACAGAACAGAAAATGCCCATACAGTATAATAAAGACAAATCGGAGAACCCCTGTAAAATCAAGGGATTCCGCGATTTGTCTTTATTCTTTTTCCGCTTATTTTTCATAAAAATCAGGCTCTGTAAAGTGGGCCGGAAAGGACAATGTTACATTAACGACAAAATTACGGCAACAGGAAATGGAGGTATGAATGGAAAGCAGAAACTTGACTGTTTACAGCGGAACCACCGCTGCTTATAACGTGATACCAAAGATCATACTGCAAGGGAACTGGCTGGGAGAACTGGGATTTTCCATAGGAGACAAGGTGACAGTATCCTGCCAGCCGGACAGACTTATCATCGAGCGGATTGCAGGGGAACAGGAACAGCAGACACAGGAAACGAAACCGGCAGATAGCAGACGCCGGGGAAAGGCGGGTAAAAATGGCAGATATTAACAAAGTCTTCGCGGAAGCGCAGAAACTGAACTGGAATATTGAGAGCCTTTTAAGGTTATCATCTTTTGAAACATATGGGGATCTGAGCGGCCTCCATATTGATTATGAGGACGGCGAGCAGCTTTTCCTCATTGAAGAACTCCGGGAAATCATGGAAAAACTTTCTACCGTAAATCATAGGCTGAAATACCTCTCCCGCCCTGTTAAGGAGACAAGCCGCTTACATAAGAACAGCAGCGGCAGATACGAAACCTCCCACGGGCACTACTACACAAGCGGATCGGGGATCGAAGCTCTGGTGCCGGAAGGATGGCCGGAAGTGATGTGCTGGGTTTGGACACGGGTGGAGCATGACGGGACGGACTATTATCTGGTAGGCCATAACGATGTGTGTATGGATGGACTTACCGTCCGTGTAAGAGAGGGGGTGTAACCATGGGAGCTACAATCTACTGCCTGTGTAATCAGAAAGGCGGATGCTCGAAGACCATGAGTTCCGTAAGTCTTGGCGTCGGACTGGCCCGTGAGGGAAAAAAAGTCCTTCTGGTAGACGTGGATGCACAGGGTTCCATGACGGCAAGCCTTGGCTATCAGCATCCTGACCAGATGGAGGTCACTCTGGCTACAGTGCTGGGCGCGGTTATCACGGATTCTCCCCTGCCGGAAGGCGGGGGAATCCTCCACCATGAGGAAGGTGTTGACCTTCTCCCCGCAAACATTGAGCTTTCGGGGCTTGAAGTTACGCTGGTGAACACCATGAGCCGGGAGACGATCCTGCGCCAGTACCTTCAGACAGTCCGTGGCGCATACGATGTGATTATCCTGGACTGCACCCCGTCGCTCGGTATGCTGACGATCAATGCACTTGCGGCGGCAGACGAAATAATCATACCGGTGCAGGCCCAATTCCTCTCGATTAAAGGACTTGAACAGCTGATCCGGACAATATCGAAAGTAAAGCGGCAGATCAATCCGGGGCTGTCCATCGCCGGGATACTGGTCACAATGGCAGATATGAGGACGAATTACGCAAGGGACATCGTGGAGATCCTGCACAAAACTTATGACGGGAAACTGCGGATATTCGAGAGCATTATCCCCCTGTCCGTCCGGGCGGCAGAGACCAGCGCGGAGGGAAAGAGCATCTACCTCCATGACCCGTCCGGCAAGGTTGCGGCGGCCTATGAGGCATTGACAAGGGAGCTGGTGGGCGTATGAAAAACAGTGCGAAAAACATCGAAATGACTTCTTTTGACGACCTGTTCGGTGCGCCGCCACCGGCAGGAAGCGGGAATATACAGGAAATTGCGCTGGGCGACCTGTTCCCCTTCAAAAACCACCCGTTCAAGGTACTGGACGATCAGACCATGGAGGATATGGTGGAAAGCGTCCGGGAGCATGGCGTCCTTGTTCCGGGGATCGCCCGCCCCCGCACGGAGGGCGGCTATGAACTGATAGCCGGGCACAGGCGCAGACACGCCTCCGAACTGGCAGGAAAGACTGCCATGCCGGTGATTATCCGGGAACTGGACGATGACGAAGCCATCCTTTTCATGGTGGACAGCAACATCCAGCGGGAGAACCTGCTTCCCAGTGAAAAGGCGTGGGCCTATAAAATGAAGCTGGACGCGATCCGGCGCAGAGCCGGAAGACCCGGAAAAGGAAATTCTGGACAAGTTGGCCAGAATTTAAAAGGGAAGGCATCGGTGGAGATCGTGGCGGAAAACGCGGGAGAAAGCTACAAGCAGGTGCAGCGGTTTATCCGCCTGACGGAACTCTACCCCAGGCTCCTCCAAATGGTGGACGATAAGAAAGTGCCGTTTAATCCCGCCGTGGAGCTGTCCTACCTTACGCTGGCGGAACAGGAAACGCTTCTCGGAGTAATGGAGGAACTGTCCGCTGTCCCTTCGCTGGAACAGGCAAAACGCCTGAAAAAGTACAGCCAGGAGGGGAAGCTGGGCGTGGACGTGATGGACGCGATACTGACAGAAGAACGTCCGGTTCCCGTCCAGGTGACACTGAAAAATGACAGGTTAAAGAAGTATTTCCCAAAAAACTACACCCCGAAACAGATGGAAGACGTGATCTTCTCCCTTCTGGAAACGTGGAAAACAGAACATGAGTAAGGCCGCATAAGCCGCCCGGTGACTGATTTTTGTTACCGGGCGGCTTTTTTGCGTTCACGATATATCAGCCCCGGCAGACGTTTTACATCTGCCGGGGCTTTTTTGTCTGAAAAACTGGAAAAGGAGGCGGACAGATATGCCGTTACAACTGGATTATTACTATGGCAACGAGGCGGAACAATACAGTTTCTACCGTATCCCCAAAGTGCTGTTCACGGACAGCCGATTTAAGGGGCTGTCTGTGGAAGCAAAAGTGCTTTACGGGCTGCTGCTCGACCGCATGGCTCTTTCTGTCAGGAACAACTGGCTGGATCAGGACGGGCGTGTCTATATCATTTACACCATCGCCGATGTGATGGAAACCCTTGGCTGTGCGGAACAGAAAGCGAATAAGCTCCTGAACGAACTGGACGCGGCAAAAGGCGTCGGACTGGTGGAGCGTGTCCGGCGCGGGCTGGGGAAGCCCAACGTGATCTACGTTAAAAACTTTATCAGCGGGGGAAAACCAGACACCCGGCAGGAATCACAAATCAAGAATTGTGAAAATCACAAATCAGGAAATGTGAAAACCACAAGTCAGGAATTGCGAAAATCACAAACAAATAATACTGACTTAAATAAAACTGACAAGAGTGATACTGATCCATCTATCTATCCGGCAGGAACGGGGCGGCCGGATGTGGAAACTGTGGATAACTTTTCACGGACAGGAGAAAAAAAGATAGATGGGATGGATAAGATGTCCGCCTACCGTGAATTGATCCGGGAGAACATCAGCTATGAGATACTTTTGCAGGATAACCCTTATGACAGGGAACGTCTGGACGGCTTTGTGGAACTGATGGCGGAGGTCTGTTGCAGCAGACGGCCTACGGTGCGCATCAACCAGGAGGACATGTGTACGGAGGTGGTAAAGAGCCGCCTGCTGAAGCTGGACAGTGAGCATATCCGTTATGTGATGGACTGCCTGGATAAGAACACGACGCTGATTGGGAATATCCGGGCCTATACCCTTTCTGCCCTGTTCAATGCCCCTGTGACGATCAGCCAGTATTATTCCAGCCTTGTCAGCCATGACATGGCAAATGGCTTCGGCGCGGGATAACTGACGGATTTCTTTTTCCGCCGGTAGTTTTTATCGTTGTGGAAGCCCCTGATACCTTGCGGGCTGGCACATAAACAAGAAAATTTAAAGGAGGACAACAAACATGACGCAAAATATGGACATTCTGATCGTGGAACCGGGAAAATCGCCCAGGCCGGCTGTGATACCTAACACCCTGGAATCGGTGGAAACGGTGCTGGGAGGGGCTGTACAGGTGGGATGCTTCCTTCCCCAGAAGGTGCTTCTTATCAGCCGGGAGGATACCGCCGGCCTTGCCCCGAACCGCTGCCTGCCTGGGAAAAAAGGCTATATCAGCGGCACATTCCTGTTGTGCGGCGTACCGGAGGAAGGCTGCAACTTTGCTTCCCTCACTGCCGGACAGCAGAAGGAATTTCAGGACATTTTCGCAAGGCCGGGAGAATTTATGATGGTCGCCGGCACTGCTTATGCAGATCCGGATGATGTGGCAGATATTGTTTACGGACTTTGGGACAGCCTTTCCGACGGCGACACGGTGGTGCTGACGAAATGGGGCGGCATAGAAAGCGGGGCATAAAATGACAATACAAAAACAGACCGATCCGGCTGGTCACGCACAGCAACAGGAGCAGATGGCATCTGTACTGGAAGCGGTGCTGGATCAGAATATGGCCGAGTTCCATGCGGCACTTTTAGGCATGGATAAAGAAGAGATCATCGCACAAAGCGCAGAGATTGCCGCTATGCAGGCGGCATACGACTTTGTGAAGGATGATTTCAAGTATGAACGGGGTGATGTAGAGATTTTACTCCGTATGGAGAATCCTCTGCAATTTATCGCTGAACAATGGCCTTCCAATATGTCTGAACTGTTCGATATGGACGGGCAGATCGGGGAAGCGATCATGGACGCCGGTAAAAACGCGGCAGACCAGCAGGAAACGGAGCAGGCCATCCCGCCGGAGGAAAAACCGCATATGCAGGCAGAAAAGCCCTCGATCCTGAGCGACCTGAGCGATAAAAAACGGGAAGCTGGCCAGCGCAGTATGGCCGCAAGTAAAGTTAAGGGCGGTGAGGCACGATGAAACAGCCTGTTACCCGCTGGAAAGGAGGTAATGCACTATGCAGGACGAGATAAGGGATAAATCCGTGGCGCTTGTGATACGGGTAGGAAAAGACGGAGGCCGGCTGACGGCGGAGCTTTTGAAATGGGCGATCCGGCAGTATCAAAAACAGGCGCAGGAACAGAAACACGGCAAGCAGAGCGTTAAGAGCCTTGTAAAGCAGGGAACAGGCGTCCAGAACATCGAGATCACCGACCAGAATATCAAGTCCTTTGAACGCTGCGCCCGCAAATACGGCATAGATTTTGCCCTGAAAAAAGATCCGGCACAGGGAAAATACCTTGTGTTTTTCAAAGCCCGTGATGCAGACGCGCTGAATGCCGCTTTTGCGGAATACACGGCAAAGACCCTGAACCGGCAGAGGAAGCCGTCGCTGAAAAAGCAGCTCTCCCACTTCAAGGAGATTGTGAAGAACCTGGTATCCGACAAAGCAAAGAACCGGGACAAAGGAGGGTTTGAGCGTTGAAGAATATCGAAATTAAAAAGTACGTTATCCCCAACCTGCCTTATGTGATGATGTTCTGGATTTTCTCCAAAATTGCGGAGAGTTACCGCCTTTCCGCTGGTGCCGATGTGGTAACAAAAGCCATGGCGGCGATTTCTGACCTGGGGACGGCAATCACGCAGAACCCGCTTCCCAGCTTCCACCCCCGTGACCTGCTGTTCGGCATCGCGGGGGCGGCGGCTGTCCGGGCGGCAGTTTATTTCAAAGGGAAGAACGCAAAAAAATACCGGCACGGCGTGGAATATGGCAGCGCCCGATGGGGCAACGCAAAAGATATAGAGCCTTTTATCGATCCCAAGTTTGACAATAATATCCTCCTGACCCAGACGGAACGGATCATGATCGGCAGGAACAAGATACCAAAATACAACATCAACAAAAACGTGCTGATCATTGGCGGATCCGGCTCCGGTAAGACCAGGTTCCATGTCAAGCCGAACCTCATGCAAATGAACAGTTCGTATGTTGTCACAGATCCGAAAGGTACTGTGGTTCTGGAGTGTGGGAAAATGCTCCAGCGCGGTGGGTATGAGATCAAGATCCTCAATACCATCGACTTCAAGCAGTCCATGCGCTATAACCCCTTCCGCTATCTGCGCTGTGAGAACGACATCTTGAAGCTGGTCAACTGTATCATGGAGAATACCAAGGGGGAGGACAGCAAAGGCGGGGAGGATTTCTGGAGCAAGGCGGAAGCCCTGTATTATCAGGCGCTGATCGCTTACATCTGGTATGAGGCTCCGGAGAATGAGAAGAACTTCAATACGCTATTGGAAATGCTCAACGCTTCCGAAGTCCGCGAAGAGGACGAAACCTTTAAAAATGCTGTGGATATGATGTTTGACCGGCTGGAACAGCGCGACCCGGAGCATTTCGCTGTCCGCCAGTATAAAAAATACAAAATGGCGGCGGGCAAGACCGCAAAATCTATCCTGATTTCCTGCGGCGCAAGGATGGCTCCCTTTGACATTAAGGAAGTCCGCGACATGATGATGGATGACGAACTGGAGCTTGACAAACTGGGCGACCGCAAGACTGCCCTGTTCTGCATCGTATCCGACACGGATACAACATTCAATTTCATCGCATCCATGGTTTATACGCAGATGTTTAATGTACTCTGCGACCGGGCGCTGGAAAACGGCGGCGCACTGAAAACACACGTCACCTGCCTGCTGGATGAATTTGCGAATCAGAAGATCCCCAACTTTGAACACCTGATATCGGTGATCCGGAGCCGTGAGATTTCCGCCCATGTGATCGTCCAGACGCAGAGCCAGTTAAAAGCTGTCTATAAAGACCATGCGGAGACGATCATCGGCAACTGCTCCTGTGTGTTGTTTCTGGGCGGCAAGGAGCAGAGTACCTTAAAAGAGATTTCAGCTACCCTTGGAAAGGAGACGATAGACAGCTTCAACACATCTGACACGCGGGGCAGCCAGCGCAGTTACGGCTTAAATTATCAGAAATTGGGAAAGGAACTTATGACACCCGATGAACTTGCGGTCATGGACGGGGGCAAATGTATCCTCCAGGTACAGGGTGTCCGCCCCTTCTTCTCCGACAAGTTTGATATAACCAAACACCCGCAGTACAAATACCTTTCGGACGCAGACCCGAAAAATACGTTTGATGTGGCAAAATTCCTGAAACGCCGGCTGAAAGTCAAACCGGATGATGTGTTTGAGGTCTGCGAACTGGAAGCTCTGCCCGAAACCGGCAATCTTGCCGTCTGACTATGTTCAGGCGGCTTTTTTAATGGAGGTAATTTCTATGAGGATACGCGCACCGCCCTTTAAAACCATCTCAGGACAGAAAAGCGTATGCACATAAAAAAGAAAGGAGACGGAACCGGATGATGGATCCCGTAAAAACAAAAAAAGCAGGCGGGATTTGCTTTTTCTTTCCTGAGAAAAACAAAGAACCATACAGAAACGTCAAAACAAACACTCCGGTTCTCAATATCATATATGGCATTTTTCACCAGCGCGATCGGAACCTTGAAGGTACTCGTAATTGCCCTTGGAGCAGGGCTTGGCGTATGGGGTGTGATCAACCTCCTGGAGGGATACGGCAATGACAACCCTGGTGCAAAGTCGCAGGGAATGAAGCAGCTTATGGCGGGCGGCGGCGTTGCCCTGATCGGTATGCAGCTGATCCCCCTGCTGGCCAACCTGTTTAGCTAAGGCGGGTACCGCTTATGCTGAATATCCTCGACCAGATCGAGCAGTGGATCAAGGATTTCCTGATTGAGTGCATCACGGGGAACCTTTCCGGGCTGTTCGACCAGGTAAACGACGCGGTCGGGGACGTGGCGGCGGATGTAGCAAAGACACCCCAGACATGGAACTCTGGGGTGTTTTCCATGATCCGCTCCCTGTCAGATAACGTGATCGTCCCCATAGCCGGAATCATACTCACGTTTGTTTTATGCTATGAACTGATCAGCATGATCGTGGAAAAGAATAACATGCACGATTTTGATACATTCAACATTTTCAAGTGGATCTTCAAGGTATATGTTGCGACTTACCTTGTCACCCATACGTTTGACATCACCATGGCGATCTTCGAGCTGTCGCAGACAGTCGTGCGGCGGAGCGCCGCCGTGATCACCGGGAACACGAGCATCCGGTTTTCTGCCGTATTGGGAAGCTTGGCCTCCCAGCTTGACACGATGGGGATCGGGGAACTGTTCGGGCTTCTGGTGGAGACCGCCCTGATCCGGATCACCACACCTATCCTGTCGGTCTGTGTCATGCTGGTACTGGTGGGACGCATGGTGGAGATCTATATCTACTGTTCCGTCGGCGCGATTCCTTTCGCTACCATGACCAGCCGGGAATGGGGGCAGATGGGGAACAACTACCTGCGGGGGCTGGTGGCCCTGGGATTGCAGGGCTTTTTCATCATGGTCTGTATCGCCATTTATTCCGCACTGATCGCAGGCATCGGGGCAGCGCCCAATATCCACAAGGCGATCTGGAGCTGTGCCGGGTACACCCTGCTCTTATGCTTCTCGCTGTTTAAGACCAGCTCTATCTCCCGCTCCATATTCAATGCACATTAAAGGGGGCGCTTATGGGGGAAAGACGGATGCCGGCGCGTTACCGTATGGATGAAACCGGGCAGATGCGCCGGACATGGAACGGGAAGCTGCCGGAGGAATTTAACGAAAAAGATATGCTCCTGTTTGCCATTGATACGGATCTTCTGGTAAATGGGCGTGTGTCAGCGGAAACACAAAACGCAGTCCGGGAGGCAGGCTACCGTTATGAAAACGGGAACCTCCTGCCCCTGGAAACACAAAGAAAGGAGGCTGCTATGGAAAACCAGAAGAATACGCTGGACGTCAGCGTCAAGGTATATCCCCTTCAGGAAAAGGGAGGGAACCTGCTCGCATTTGCCAGCGCGACGGTCGGAGGCTGTTTTGCCGTGAACGGGATCCGCGTTATGGACAGCGAAAAAGGAAAATTTGTCGCCATGCCGAGCAGCAAAGGGAAGGACGGCAAATACCATGACATATGCTGCCCCACCACGGCGGAAATGCGCCAGGCGATCAATACCGCTGTCCTGGGGGAATACCAGAAAGCGGTGGAAAAACCTTCCCTGCGCGGGGCGCTGCAAAGCGCAGCAAAAGAAGCCGCCGCGCGTCCGGCCCCGGAAGCACAGAGATCAGCGGACAAAGGGGCGCGTTAAAGGATCCGTCCGGATACCGGGCGGAAAAAGGAGGAAATGAACATGGAATATCCGGAAATCTATAAACTTTCCGCAGCGGAAGCACGGGCCAGGGAGGAAACTGCCCTGTTCCGGGCTTCCCATAAACTGAACATTGCGTGCAAACATGCGGTGGAGGCGGCAATCCGGGAAAATTTTGACGGCCTCCACCTGAAAGGCGGCTGTATCAGACCGGTGATCGAGGAATACGGCATTGACCGGGTGGACTGGGTTCTGGCAAACACTGTCCAGACGAAGCAGCTTGACGGGCGTTTTTCCAGGGACAACAAAGCGTGGGCTGAGACGTTTCCGATCCCGGAAAGC
Organism: uncultured Acetatifactor sp.; assembly: GCA_910577185.1. Taxonomy (GTDB): domain Bacteria; phylum Bacillota; class Clostridia; order Lachnospirales; family Lachnospiraceae; genus Acetatifactor. The sequence goes on along the minus strand of CAJTLR010000012.1, from coordinate 41,726 downwards.
GGCAATCCTGTCTTTGAGCCGCGTCTGGATTACGTTGTGGAGAGCCATCCGGCTGTGCTGGACGGTTTCATCAGCCTTGTACGCCAGGAGCGCGGCAGGGAAAAAGCGCTGCCGGAGGAAGAAAAGCCCAAACCGTCGATCCGCGCGCAGTTATCCGCGCCGCCCGCAGCCGGGGAAAAAAAACAGGCAAAAAACAGAGACCGGGAGGTGAGGTAAATGGCATTTGTACCCGTGCCAAAGGATCTGACGAAAGTAAAGACCAAGGTGGCGCTGAACCTGACAAAGCGGCAGCTGGTATGCTTCGGCCTGGGCGGGCTTATCGGGATACCGGCCTACCTTTTCAGCCGCGGCAGCATCGGGAATGAGCCGGCGGCGCTTTTGATGATCGGCCTCATGCTGCCCTTTTTTGCGTTCGGCATTTATGAAAAGGACGGGCAGCCGCTGGAAAAAGTGCTGGGAAACTTCCTTAATGTATCGTTCCTGCGGCCACCGGCCCGGCCTTACCGTACCGACAATGGCTATGCCGCCCTCATGCGGCAGGCGGAATTTGACAAGGAGGCAGAAAAGATTGAAAACAAAACAGCAGGCAAAGCAGGAAAAGGCCCTGCAGGCCGCAAAAAACCAATACAAAAAAGATAAGGCGGAGTTAAAGTCCCTGCGCCTTTCACCCGGAGGGAAGCTGTCCGAAAAGGAAAAAAGGCGGCTTGTCGCTTCCGTAAAAAAGGCGAAGCGCGACGGGCGGATCCCGAAATCGGCGCAGGAGACGATCCCTTACCGGGAGATGCGCCAGGACGGCATCTGCGCGGCAGGCGGGAACTACTATACGAAGCAGATCGAGTTTTTAGACATCAACTACCAGCTGGCGCAGAACGAGGACAAGAACATCATTTTTGAGAACTGGTGCGACTTCCTCAACTATTTTGACGCATCCATCCGCTTCCAGCTTTCTTTCCTGAACCAGAAGGCGGACATGGAGAAATTTAAGAAGTCCATTGAGATCCCGGAGCAGGACGACATGTTCAACGGGATCCGCCGGGAATACGCCGGGATGCTGCAAAGCCAGCTCGCCAGGGGCAACAACGGCCTGACAAAGACGAAGTACATCACCTTTGGCATTGAGGCGGACGACATCAAAGCAGCAAAGACCCGGCTGGAACGGATTGAGGCGGATATCCTGGCGAATTTCAAGGTGCTGGGAGTGAAAGCAAGGGCGCTGGACGGGTACGAACGGCTCGCCATCCTGCACCAGATGTTCCACCCTGCCGGAGAGAGGAAATTCCTCTTTGCCTGGGACGCCATCTGGAAGACCGGGCTGTCCAGCAAGGATTTTATCGCGCCGGACAGTTTCACCTTTCAGAACGGGCAGTATTTCAAGGTGGGGCAGACCTACGGCGCGGTTTCGTTTTTGCAGATCTTAGCGCCGGAACTGACCGACCGTATGCTGGCGGATTTTCTCGACCTAGAGAACAGCATGGTGGTCACGCTACATATCCAGTCCATCGACCAGAGCGCAGCCATAAAGACAGTGAAGCGCAAGCTGACCGATCTGGACAAAATGCGCATCGAGGAGCAGAAAAAAGCGGTGCGGGCAGGGTACGACATGGACATCATTCCGACCGATCTTGCCACCTACGGGAACGAGGCAAAGACGCTGCTGGAGGACTTGCAGAGCCGCAACGAGCGGATGTTTCTTGTCACGGTGCTTGTGATGAACACGGCGGCGAAACGGCAGAAACTGGAGAACAACGTGTTCCAAGCGGCGGGGATCGCACAGAAATACAACTGCGCCCTGCGGAGGCTGAGCTACCAGCAGGAACAGGGCTTTTTATCCTCCCTGCCGCTGGGCGTGAACCAGGTGCAGATCCAGCGGGGGCTTACCACCAGCAGCACGGCGATCTTCGTGCCGTTCACCACCCAGGAGCTTTTCCAGTCCGGGGAATCGCTGTATTACGGCGTCAACGCCCTTTCCAACAACCTGATCATGTGCGACCGGAAAAAGTTAAAGAACCCAAACGGCCTGATCCTGGGGACACCCGGCGCGGGGAAATCCTTCTCCGCCAAAAGGGAGATCACCAACGCTTTCCTGATCACGGCGGATGATATCGCCATTATCGACCCGGAAGCGGAATATTCGCCGCTGGTGACGGCGCTGGGCGGGCAGGTCATCAAGGTATCCCCGACTTCCAGCCAGTACATCAACCCCATGGACATCAACTTAAATTACAGCGAGGACGACGACCCGCTGATTTTAAAGAGCGACTTTATCCTGTCGCTCATGGAACTGATGATGGGGAAGGTGGAGCCGGACGAAAAGAGTATCATCGACCAGTGCCTGCGCCGGGTCTATCACCGCTTTTTTAACGACCCTGTGCCGGAGAAAATGCCAATCTTACAGGATTTATATGAAGAGATCGAAAAATACGGCGGCGAACGGGCGCGGCATGTGGTGGACTGCATGGCCATCTATGTGACCGGCTCCTTAAATGTGTTCAACCACCGGACGAACGTGGATATCCAGTCCCGGATCGTCTGCTATGACATCAAGGAGCTGGGGAAGCAGCTGAAAAAGCTGGGTATGCTGGTAGTGCAGGATCAGGTCTGGGGGCGCGTCACGGTAAACCGGGAAGCCCATAAGTCCACCCGGCTCTATGTTGACGAATTCCACCTTTTACTGAAGGAGGAACAGACCGCCGCCTATTCGGTGGAGATCTGGAAGCGTTTCCGGAAGTGGGGAGGGATCCCGACCGGCATCACGCAGAATGTGAAGGATCTCCTTTCTTCCAGGGAGATCGAAAATATCTTTGAGAACAGCGATTTCATCTATATGCTCAACCAGGCTGCGGGCGACCGACAGATCCTGGCGAAGCAGCTGAACATCTCCCCCCACCAGCTTTCCTATGTGACCAATTCCAACGCCGGTGAGGGGCTTTTATTTTACGGGAATGTGATCATACCTTTTATCGACCATTTTCCGAAACAGACCCGTTTGTATCAATTACTAACAACAAGGCCCGAAGATCTGGCGGAAGCCTGATAAAACAGCGGCGGAAAGGAGGGCGGAACAATGAACGAGAACAACGCGCAGGGCGGGCAGCTTATGGAAAACGAAGCCGTCCGGCAGTTTTACCGGATGCTGGTGGAAAACAACAGGCCGGATGCAGGCCATGACTATTCCATCCTGCTCTGGCAGATGGAGAGCATGGCGGAGCAGCTAAGGGCGGCGTCCCAGGAACTGGCGCAGGCCAGGGAACAGCTGGCCAAAATGCAGGAAAGCCCGGAAAAAGGCTTTGTCTCCCGTACCATAGACGCGGTAGATAACCGGATCCATGCCATGCAGGAGGGGATCATGGGATTAAAGGAACAGATCATAACGTGTGCTAAAGAGGCGGCTGCCGGCATAAAACAGGCCGGCGTAAAAGCCCTGGATAAAGCCGTTTCCGCGATCGGGGCAAAAAAGACGCTGGAAGCCATGCAAAAAAATTTATCCGGTTCCATTACCGAAATCAGGCAGTCTATTGAGAAGGTGGAAGCTGTGGGAAAGGAACTGCGGAGCGTGGGCGGGCATTTAAAGAACGCAGGCCGCGCCGCTGCCGGAAAAGAAATGGTGACTGTGGACGGAGGCACGGAGGGCCGCTTCCAGGCGGCTGTCCTTGCACCCCTCCGTGCGGAACGGAACATCTTAAATAAACTGAACAATCTGGCTCTCGCCGCCATTGGCAGCGTGGAACGTCTGGAACAGGCGGCGGAGAAAACACAGCCGGAAATGGATGCCGCTTCCGCTGGCAGGGACGGGAAGGAAGCTCGGAAAGAGACCGCCGCCCTGGACGGACAGGAACAGCAGCCAGATAAGGCGGAGGAACCAAAAGAAAAGCCTTCCGTGCTGAAAGACTTAAAGGAGAAGAAAAACCGTGCCGCCGCCCATACCGCCCCTGCACCGGATAAAGGACGGAAAGCACAGGAGGCGGCATTATGAGAGGGCAGGAATTTAAGGTGCGGGATAAAAAAGTACAGAAAATGACCCGCGACGGGCTGACGGAGAAAAACCTGACCCAGGGGACACAGCAGCGGATCAGCACCCGCCTTGAAGAAATTTCTTTCCGGCAGGAACGGCAGGCAGACACCTCAGCCGGGCACCGATCCCAGGGACGCATACAGACAGCGGAACAGAAACAGGGACATAACCCGGCGTACCAGCCGCCGGAAAACCCGCCGGTGCCGCAGGATATAAACGACCGTTTCTCGGAGGCCGCCGCGCCGGAAATATGGGGGCCGACAAATGCCCCTGCTTCCATGCGGGAAGCCGCAGATGTTCCGATCTTCCAGGAGCAGTCTTTTTCGGCTGAAGGAGATACCGCCGGGGATAACCATACGCTTGGAGATACGAACGTGCCGCCGGAACCGTCAAAAAAACATCATTCTTCCCATTCAGGGCAGGAAAAACCCATGGATTTGCCGGATACACCGCCAGGAGCCGGCTGGACCCCGGATCCCGTGACAGAACCGCAGGCAGGAAGGAAAGCGCGGGCGGCGGTAAGACGGCATTTTGAAGCGGATACACCCATTCCGGGCAGAGATACCGAACCGGATGGCGCGCCGGGGGACGGGATGCCCCCTCACTCCCCGCCGCTCCATGAAACCGGGCGGCTGCAATTCGAGCCGAAGGAAACAAATGGGGAAGCAGGAAAAGACCGGGCGGCAGTAAAAAAGAAAATGGCGGTAAAGTTTTCCGCCGGGACTGAAAAAATATCCGATGACAGCCTGCCGGAATCTGACGCGGAAATAAGCGAAACCGGACGGCTCCGATTTATCCATGGGGATGGAAAGGAGGCAAAACCCCAGAGCCGGACAGAGACCAGAAAGGAGCAGGCAAATCCCAAAGGCCGGACGGCGGCAAAAAAGAAACAGGCGCGGAGGTTTGCTGCCGAAGCGGCAAAGCCAGGGCAGAAAGCCATAGAAAAGGAACAGGGAAAGGCTCCTGCGTCCCAGGAAACCGGACGGCTCCGGTTTGAACATGAGGATAACAGGACGATGGAACCGCCCGGAAACCGTACAAAAGAAAAACAGAGGCTGGCGGCAAAGTTTTTGGCTGAAGAAAAAAGGCCGGAAAGCCCGTCCCGCCTGCAATATGACCGGAGCGAACTGCCGCCGGAGGAACGGAAAACTGCCGCCGGAAAAAACGACGCGCCGGATCAGGGGAAACCTCCGGGACTGTCCAGACAGCAGAAAAAATATGAATCGGCGCAGCACAAAGCCGAATCAGCAGGAAAAAAACTGGAAAAGGCACAATCCAAACTGCCGACCCGTCGCCGTGCCCATTTGCAGAAGCAGTATGACAGTGAATCCGGGAAGGTGAAGCGCCGGTTACAGTTTGAAACCGAAGTGATCCCGGAATACGAAAAGCCGCCGCTGCCGAAACGAGCGGTGACGGCCCTGCGGTGGACTGCTGTGACCACTGCTTCCTTAAAGCTGCACCAGAAGATCCGGGAAACGGAGCGGGACAACGTGGGCGTGGAGGCGGCGCACAAGGCGGAGTTTACGGCAGAACGCGCCGGAGGGCGGTTTCTGCGCTGGAACAAGCGCGGGCTGCACGATAAGCCTTACCGGGAAGTGCGCCGCGCGGAAAAACGTCTGGCAAAAGCCAACGTAAACGCGGCTTACCAAAAACTCCTTCTGGATAACCCGGAATTACAGAAGAAAAAAGCATTATCCAAATGGATCCAGAAGCAGAAACTGAAACGGAAATATGCCGCCGCGGCAAGGGAAACGGCAAAGGGGGCAAAGCACACCACCAACGTCCTGACCGCTGCCGGGCAGGTGATCCGCGCCATCGCGCAGAAAATCATCGCCCACAAAGCAGTCCTTGGGATCGTCGCTGTGGGCGTCCTTATTTTTGCCATGTGCGGCTCCCTGTTTTCTTCCTGCTCCGCCATGCTCACCGGCGTACAATCGGCAGTGATATCCACCTGTTATGTGGCGGAGGATCCGGAAATTGAGAAAAGCGAACTGTACTATACCGAACTGGAGACCGACCTGCAAAGGAACATCAACAGTACGGAGACGGATTATCCAAACTATGATGAATACCGCTACAATATCGGCGAGATCGGCCACAACCCCTATGAACTGATGGGATACCTCACGGCGGCTTACGGGGACTTTACCTATGCACAGGTGGAGGCGGAGCTTGACCGGCTGTTCGGACAGCAGTACCAGCTCACCCGGACAGAGATCGTGGAGATCCGCACCTACATTGACGAGAATGACGAGGAACAGGAATATGACTGGTATGTCCTCCAGACCACGCTGACCGTGCGCCCGCTCTCGGAGATCATCGCGTCCAGCCTTGCGCCAGGCGACCAGACAGACCGTTACGGCGTATATATGCAGACCTGCGGCAACCGCCAGTGCTATGGGAATCCTTTTGATTTTGCGTGGATCCCTTATGTTACCAGCCCATACGGCTACCGGGTACACCCCACGACCGGGGCAAAAGACCTCCACCGGGGCGTTGATATCGGCGTCGCGGCAGGGACGCCGATCAAAGCCGTGCAGGACGGACGTGTGGTATCGGCGGAAAATGCCGGGGACTACGGCCTGTGTGTTGTGATCGAAGGGGAGGACGGCTACCAGTCACGGTACGCCCACTGCTCCACCCTCTCAGTCAGGGCGGGACAGGAAGTAAAACGGGGTGACGTCATTGCCGCTGTGGGGAACACCGGGAACAGCACCGGGGCACATTTACATCTGGAAGTCACCCATAACGGCCAGTATTTAAACCCCTATTATTATGTGGATAACGGCGGATACGGCTACCTTCCGGGCGGCGGAGCGACCGGTATGCCTGATTTTGCGGCAAATCCGGGAGCGGCCATGGGCGACGGCAGTTTTGAAGCCATGCTGGCGGAAGCGGAAAAATACCTGGGATTCCCCTATGTCTGGGGCGGTTCCTCGCCGGCTACTTCCTTTGACTGCTCCGGCTATGTGTCGTGGGTCATCAACCATTCCGGCGTAGGGAACGTGGGCAGGCAGACGGCGCAGGGGCTTTACAATCTCTGCACCCCGGTTTCCAGGGCGGACATGCAGCCGGGGGATCTGGTCTTTTTTACCGGAACCTATTCGGCGGCTACCCCTGTCACCCATGTTGGGATCTATGTAGGCGGCGGGCGCATGATCCACTGCGGTTCGCCAATTTCTTACGCCAGTCTTGACACAAGCTACTGGTTATCAAAGTTCTACAGCGGGGGTCGGCTGCCTTAAAATGCGGGCATTGAGTGACAATTATAACTGATAAAGTTACAGAAAAGATTGATGACCTGCAATTCATGGCTGTTTAAGAAAGGAAAGGTGATATATGGAGATAAAACGGAACCAGGTCTATGAAGCGGACTGCGTGGAAATATTGCAATCGCTTCCTTCCATGAGCGCAGACCTGGTGATCGCAGATCCCCCTTACTACCACATGAAAGGGCCTTTTGATTTTGTCTATGATTCCATTCCGCAGTATCTGGAATGGTGTTTTCAGTGGGTGTCGGAGTGTTACCGGATATTAAAACCCACTGGAGCCTTTTACTGCTGGGGGAGCTGCCAGATGATAGATAAGCTATCCGTCCATGTGTTAGACCGGTTTGGCTGGACGAAGCGCAACCTGATCGTCTGGAATTTTGCAACAGGACGGCCGGGAAAAGCATGTTACCGGCATGAAACGGAATTTATGTGGTTCTACAGTAACCCTCTGCATGAGATCAACCATGACAGAATACGGATTCCTTACCATAGTGGGTGGGAGAAGGACAAGAGAAAAAATCCCAAAGGGAAAAGCTGCGGGAATGTTTGGGAATTTTCCAGGGTCATGCCAAACTACAAAGAATCAACCGGGCATCCCACACAGAAACCGGAAAAACTGGCAGAGCGGATCCTGCTTGCCAGCAGCGATCCGGGAGATTTAGTAGTGATACCATTTGCAGGATCAGGCAGTGAGATCGTTTCATGCATCAAACATGGACGGGATTTTATTGCTGCGGAAATCAACCCGGTTTACGTGAGGGACATGATCCTGCCACGGCTGACAAAGGAAGGAGGCGACAAGGATACAGATACAACACCAGTTCCATAAGAATGATGAATATTTCACCCCTGCTTATGCGGTATATCCGATCATGGAGCGGCTGAAGGCCGGCGCTGTGGTCTGGTGTCCGTTCGATACGGCAGAAAGTGAGTTTGTCAAAGTCCTGTCCGGACACGGATTCCATGTCATTTATGGGCATATCCACACCGGGCAGGATTTTTTTACGGCTGACGTGCCGGACTGTGATTATATCGTCAGCAACCCGCCTTACAGTTTAAAGGGGCAGGTGATCCGGCGGCTGTATGAGATCGGCAGGCCATTTGCCATGCTGCTGAATTTTCAGGGCATTTTTGACAGCAAAGAACGGTTCCGGATGTTTTATGAAAACCGGGTGGAAATGCTCTGGCTCAGCCCACGGGTGGAGTACACAGGAAAAGGAATGGAAAAAGCGAAACGGGTGCCATTCCAGAGTGGCTACCTGTGCAGCGGGATATGTAAGAATCAGCTGGAATTTGCCTACTTAGACAGCCAGCGGACTTAAAAAGGAGGGATCACACTGAAAATAGGACTGATTGACGTGGACGGCCACCGATGGCCGAACCTGTGCCTGATGAAGCTTTCCGCTTACCACAAGGCACGGGGCGATACTGTGGAATGGCACGACGGGCGCAGGCGGTATGACCTTGTATATATGAGCCGCGTCTTTACGGACAGTTATTCCAAAGACTTTACCGGCAGGATCCGTGCCGACCAGATTATCCGGGGCGGCACAGGCTACGGGCTTTCTAACTGCCTGCCCGACGATGTGGAGCATACCTGCCCGGATTACGGGATATATCCGCAGTTTGCCGGGACTGCCTACGGCTTTTTGTCACGGGGCTGTCCACGGGGCTGCGGCTTCTGCATCGTAGGGGAGAAAGAGGGGAGGAAAACGGTGGCGGTGGCAGACCTATCCGAGTTTTGGAGGGGAGAAAAGGAAATCAAGCTCCTGGACGCAAACCTGTTAGCCTGCCCGGACTGGGAGCGGCTCTTAGGGCAGCTTGCGGACAGCGGGGCGATGGTGGATTTTACCCAGGGGCTTGACATACGGCTCATGACGCCGGAGAAAGCGTCCGCCTTAAACCGGGTGAGGACAAAAATGCTGCATTTTGCCTGGGATAACCCGGAGGATGATCTGACGCCGTATTTTAAGCGGTTTTCAGAATGGACTTCCGTAAAAGACTGCCGGAAGCGGCGGGTCTATGTCCTTACCAATTACGGCAGCTCCCATGAGCAGGATCTGTACCGCATCTATACCCTCCGCGACATGGGATACGACCCCTATGTGATGGTGTATGAGAAATCCACCGCCCCTCCCGTTACGCGCCGTCTCCAGCAGTGGGTGAACAATAAATGGTTCTTCCGCGCAGTACCGGACTTCAACGATTTTGTCCCGAACTGGCGCAGGAAGCAGAAAGGAGAAGGAAATGAAGATCGAACGTCTGAGAGCGGAGCTTGAAAAGGCAAGGCAGAAAGCCGCCGAATGGCAGGCACGGGCAAAGGACATCGAGCGGCAGATCACGGAGCATGAGAACATGGAGATCATACAGGCCGTGCGCGGCATCACCGCCTCGCCGGAGGAACTGAAAACAATCCTGGGACTGATCCAGTCCATGAAGGAAGTCCCCCAGGGAAACGCTGTAAAAGAGGAGGAAACAAAACCAGATGAAAACTAATATCCGATACGCATTATCCGCGCTTGTGCTGTGCATAGGCGCATTTTTAACGCCTGCGACCGTTTTTGCGGCAGAAAAAACCGACGCCACCCCGCCGAGGGTCAGCGCGGAAGCCACGGACGGTATGCTGCATATCGAAGCAACCGATGATGATTCCGGCGTGGAAGCTGTCTATATCGCCGGGAAGCGGGTCAACTACCGTGTGGACGGCGCACTTGACCTGGATTTTGAGGACTTCGCACCGGACGGGCAGGAAACCGTGGAAGTTTACGCAATTGACTTTGCCGGGAACCAGTCGGATGCCGTTACGGTGGCAAACCCACGCTACCAGGCCCCGGAGCCGGAACCGGAGCAGAAACCGATCACCCCGGACGGGCAGGCTTCCGTCCTCGACAATGCCACCGACGAAGAAGGGAAGGAATTTTACACCTTTGTCACGCCGGAGGAAAATATTTTCTATCTTGTGATCGACCGCCAGCGTGATTCCGACAACGTGTATTTCTTAAACGCAGTTACGGAAAACGATCTGGCAGACCTGGCGGAAAAAAGCAAAGAAGGAAGCGGCGGGGAGAGCGCCATGCCTGTGGTGGAGGTCTGCTCGTGTGTGAAACAGTGTGAGACCGGGAAGGTGGATACTGCCTGCCCGGTCTGCAAGAACGACCTAAAATCCTGCGCCGGCGAACCGGAGGAAACGAAAGACGAACAGGAAAAAGAGCCGGAAAAACCGGAAAAAAGCGGCGGGACCGGGATCATGATCTTTATTCTGCTTGCCGTCCTGGCATTCGGCGGAGCCGGGTACTACTTAAAAATCTATAAGCCGAAGCACGACCTGGACGACGCGGAGGATCTGGACGACCTGTTGGATGAGGACGAGCCGGAAGTCAACGAGGATTCCGAAATGCAGGCCCAGGCCGGCATGGAAGGGACAGAGATGGAACAGCCGGATATGGACGCAGCTTTTTATGACGATTACCCGGACGGCGATGACGTGGACAGCGGGCCAGAACAGGAGGAATAACGGCATGGCACAGTTTACGGATTCCCCGTATGAATACATGATGGCCGGAAAGCCGTCTGCCAGACAGGCGCGGAGAAACAGCCCTGCCCCTGCCCTGTCTGACAAATGCAGGGGATGCCCTTATGGGCGCGCCCGCCCCTGCATCGGCTACTGTATCAAAGATCTGCTGTCTGATACCAGAAAAAGGAGGAACCATGAAACAGACACATAAAAAAGCACTTTTAGTCGCCGCACTCCTGTCCGCCGCCCTTGCCGGGACTATGCTGGCGCTGTCCCCTTCGTGGGAACGCCGCCGGGAAAAACAGGAACAGGAGGCAATGATCGTGCGGCTTGCAGGGGAAGAAGCCCAGGGAACGGAGGCTTCCCCACGCACTGAACCGGAAACGGAACCGCCTGCGGAAACGGAAGCTTTGGAGGAAATTCCGGGGGAGGGAAACGGGGAGAGCCTGCCGCCGGAGCCGGAAACAGAAAACGCCCTGACAGAAAGGAAGAGAAAGCCGGAAGAAGGCGCGGAGATCGGGATCCTCTCGATCCCAAAAATAGACGCAGAGCTTCCGGTCACGGCAGGCGTCACCGAAGAACAGCTGAAGGTCTCGGAGGGCTGGGTGCGGCAGACGGATATGATCGGAGACGAAGGGAACGCCGTAATTGCAGGACACCGCAGCTATACCTTCGGGCTGCATTTCAACCGTCTGGAAGAACTGGAAGCCGGGGATGAGATCCTGTTTACCACGGCGGACGGCGAACCCATACCCTTTTTGGTAAGCGAGATCCTGACTGCGGATCCGGACGACCCGTCTGTATTTGCCCTGCCGCCGGACGGCGGGGCGCAATTAACCCTGTATACCTGCACCCCAGTCAGGATCGCAACGCACCGGCTGATCGTCCGGGCGATGCGGCTGGAAGAATGAAAGGAGGAAACACACCACTATGTCAAAACGAATCACAGCATTTTTTATTTCCCTGTGTCTTTTTATCCTCATGGCCACGCCCATGGCGGCTCTGGCGGCGGAGGAAATGCCGGCCGCAGAGTCGGCGGAAACCGTGTCCGGCAATGGCCTGGGGGAACCAGGGGGAACAGAGGAAGATCCGGGCACACTGGGGGAAACCGCGCCGGAAACCGGATGGATCCGGGTGCTGAAAACGGACGCGGACACAGGCGCTCCTTTGCCCGGCGCGTCTTTTAAAGTGTACCATGCGGCAGACGACACGGAGGCTGGGGAACTGCTGACAGGAAACGGCGGCATGGGGCAGACAGCTCTTGCGCCGGGGGATTATTACCTGCTGGAACAGTGTGCCCCGGAAGGCTACCAGCTGTCTGCGGAAAAATATGCGTTCACTGTGGCTGGCGGGGAAACGACAGCCCTTACGGCTGCCAATAAGCCCCTGCCAGCGCCGGAGCCGAAAATGGCGGCGTTAAAGATCACCAAAACGGACGCAGACCAGAAAGACCGGAGGCTGTCCGGAGCCGTGTTCTCCGTTTATGAGGAAGAAAGCGGCAGAAAAGTTGGGGAACTGATGACCGGGAACGACGGGACGGCAGGCATGGAGCTTTCCGCCGGCAGCTATACCATGAAAGAGACCACGGCCCCGGAAGGATATCTCCTTTCTTCCAATGCCATCCATGTCTCCCTGCAGGAAGGAGAAGTGAAGGAACTGACGGTCACAAACCGCAGGGAGGGAGAAACTGAGGACAGCGAAGAGCCGGGCGCGCTGCGGATCACCAAACGGGATTCCGAAAGCGGAAAACGCTTAAAAGACGCTATTTTCGGCATTTATGAGACAGACACGGACAACTGCATGGGGGAAGTCACCACTGACCGGAAAGGCGTGGCGGAGATCGAACTGGAACCGGGCAGTTATTACCTCCTGGAACTGGAAGCCCCGGAAGGCTACCGGCTGGATGAAGAAAAGACCGGATTCCGTGTGCGTTCCGGGATAACGACGGAAAAAACCGTGAAAAACGTAAAAGAAGAGGAAAAAGAAACAGAAGAAAAGAAGGAGGAGGAAAAGCAGGAAACAGGCGCACAGGCGTCCCCGTTCGACAGCCTGTTCTCCGCCCTTTCTTCCGCACCATTTTCAGGCACATCATCCACTGGCGCGTCCGCCACGTCTGCCCGAACCGGGGACAGTGGAAGCCAGACGGAAGCGAAAAAGACGGGGACTTTGCAGGTCTCCAATTCTGCCGCCGGGACGGGGGAAAAACTTTCCGGGCAGGTGCTGGCTGTCTATAAAAGCGATGGGAAAAAGGCCGGGGAAGTGACCGTAAAAAACGGGAAAGGGACGCTCACCCTGGCAGAAGGGGATTATTACCTCCGGGAAAGGAAATCCCCGGCAGGCTTTTTCGGGGAGACCGCCCGGATCCGCTTTTCTGTCACGGCGAGCATGACGACGGAGGTGGAGATCACCAGTGAACGGGACATGGAGCATACCAACCCCCAAGACATCATACCCAAGACCGGGGAGACGCTCCCGCTTATCCCTGCGGGATTGTCCGCACTCTGTTTTCTGTCTGCGGCTGTCTGCGGTTTCTCCCTTAACAGAATGAAACAGACATAACCGGAACAGACTGCCGGCGCGGGGATCCCCTGCGCCGGCCTTATCAGACAGGAGGAATGTATCTTGCCAACTTCTACTCTTATCATAACGGAAAAACCGAGCGTCGCACAGGCGGTCGCCAAAAGCATCGGCGTGGCCGGGCGCAGGGACGGCTACCTGGAGGGAAACGGCTATCTGGTAAGCTGGTGCGTCGGGCATCTGGTGGAGCTTTCCGCCGCCGACAGCTATGACCCGCGCTATTCCAGATGGACGCGTGAAGATCTCCCGATCCTGCCGGAACCCTGGCGCTTTTCAGTATCCCCGGCCACAAAAAAACAGTTTGAGATCTTAAAGGATCTGATGGAACGCCCTGACGTAACGGAACTGGTGGAAGCCACGGATGCAGGCCGGGAAGGGGAACTGATCTTCCGGCTGGTCTACCACCAGGCGGGATGTAAAAAACCATTCCGGCGGCTCTGGATCTCGTCCATGGAGGATTCCGCCATCCGGGAGGGCATGGAACATCTGCGCCCCGGAGAAGATTACGGCCTGCTTTATGAAGCCGCCCTGTGCCGCGCCAAGGCGGATTGGCTGGTGGGGATTAACGGCACAAGGCTTTTTACCACCCTTTACCGGGGAAAGACCCTGAATGTAGGCCGTGTGATGACGCCCACTCTCGCACTCCTGGCGGAGCGGGAACAGGCGGTCAGCGGATTTAAAAAAGAAAAATTTTATACGGTGGAGCTGGACTGCGGCTCCCTGTCCGTATCAAGCCGCCGCTTTCCAAGCCGGACGGACGCGGAGAAGCTGCGGAGGACCTGCCTGGGAAAACAGGCCGCAGTACAGGCTGTAAACCGCCGGGAAAAGACGGAAAAGCCGCCGAAACTCTATGACCTTACCACCCTGCAAAGGGAAGCCAACCGGATGTACGGCTATACCGCACAGCAGACGCTGGACTATATCCAGCTTTTGTATGAGAAGAAACTGGCGACCTACCCGCGCACGGATTCCCGGTATCTGACGGAAGACATGGCCTGTATGCTGCCGGAACTGTGCCGGGAGATCGCCGGCGCGTTCCCGTCTGCTTCGGGATTCCGGGGCGGCGTGAACGCGGCCCTTGTGACTGACAATTCCAAAGTCAGCGACCACCATGCCATACTTCCCACAAAAGAAACCGCACGGACAGATCTGACTGCCCTCCCTACCGGGGAGAAAAATATCCTCTCCCTCATTTCCATACGTCTTTTATGCGCCGTCTGCCCGGAAAAATATTCCTATGCGGATACGGAGGTGGCGCTTTTGTGTGAAGGGGAGACCTTTACTGTAAAAGGCCGCACGGAGCTTTCCGGGGGCTGGAGAGCCGTGGAACGCCCGTTTTTGGAAGCGTCAGGAAAAAAAACGGAGGATAAAACCGAAGCCCCGCCCCTGCCGGGATTATCCGAAGGGCAGATCCTTACTGCGGAAGCCGCCGCGCTCCATGAGGGGACGACAAGCCCTCCCAAACGGTACACCGAAGATTCCCTCCTTTCCGCCATGGAAAACGCCGGGGCGGAAGAATTTGCACAGATCGAAGATGTGGAGCGCAAAGGGCTGGGGACGCCGGCCACCCGCGCGGGCGTGATCGAAAAGCTGGTAAAGGGCGGATTCGTGGAGCGGAAAAACAAGCTGCTGATCCCCACAAAAAAAGGCATGGAACTGATAAACGTGCTGCCGGACGCCGTAAAGAGCGCAAAGCTGACCGCTGATTGGGAAGAAGCCTTAAAAGAAGTGGAACGCGGGGAACGGAAGCCGGAGGAATTTATGGACGGGATCACCCGTATGGTCTGCGGGCTGGTGGAATCTTATAAAGATGCAGCGGCAGATACCGGCAGCGCCCTCTCCGGCTCCGCAAAAGAGGCCGTTGGCATCTGCCCCCGCTGCGGCAGGCCGGTCTATGAGGGAAAAAAGAGCTTCTACTGCTCCGGATATAAAGCGTCACCCTCCTGCGGCTTTGCCCTGTGGAAAGACAACCCGTATTTCAGGAGCAAGCGGAAGGAACTGACAAAAAAGACTGCCGCCGCCCTGCTGAAAAAAGGGAAGGTCAAAATGACCGGCCTGTATTCGGAAAAGAAAGGGATCTTCTATGACGCTACGATCGTCATGGAGGACACAGGCGGAAAATATGTGAACTTTAAGCTGGAATTTGATAAAAAATAAAAGAAGGAGGCGACCCGTTTGGAACCAAAACAGAAACTGGAGGAATTTGCCGCGCAGCAGCCGGACAGATACCGTTATTACATTACCAATGAGGCCCTGCAGAAAGGAACCTGCCCCCACATGGAGGACATGAAGCTGGTGGAGATTAAGGAGATCGCGCCTGTCCTTGTAGAGAACGGCACAGTCAAAGCCTTCGGGTATGTGGAATACCCCAGGCCGCTGGCAAAAGAGCAGGAAAAGGAATACGCCCTTGTACCCGCATCAGAAAATGGAAACCACCTGCGGGCGACAGAGCTTTCCACGGAGCAGAATATGAACATGATCGACGGGATCCCCAACAATGAGCCGCCCCGTGTCAACCAGGGTTATACCATACTGGAAAGTGAAACTGTCGGCCACATGGAATATGTCCTCGCCGAAAATCAGGACGCGCCCCAGCCCTACGCAACATGGGCGCGGAACATAAAAAACGATGAACAGCGGGGGGATGAAAATTTCTTCTGGGGCCATTATTTTTGCGACCCGGAAGCGGCAGCCAAAGACTTCCACGCAAGGGCGGATGAACAGCGGGATTATTTACGGGAAAGCCGCCCGTCGCTCCTCGACATGCTGCGGCAGGATCAGAAAGAAGCCGCCCGTTCCATTCAGGAACTGCCCGCCATGGATCATGTAAAACGGGGGCTGGAAAGGTAGGGAAAATGAAGCTGACAAACTATGAAAAAGAGAGCGTCTTTCTCTTTAATGAAGCAGACCGGACGGCAAGCATCTATACCCATAATGCCGCCCTGATCCGGCAGCTGACAACGCTGTGCGGCTCCCATCCGGAGCAGGTAAAACGCACCGGAGATAACGGCTGCGGAGGACTGACTTTTGAACTGCCGAAGAAGTGGCTGAAAATAGTCCCGCCCCGCGTCCTGTCTGCGGCACAAAAAGAAGTGCTGGAAAAAATGAACCGGAGCCGCTGGGGCAGAGAATAGACCGTTATCCCATGCTCTTTACCAGGCGCAGGATAAAATCCTTAAACAATTCCTGCTGTTCGTCAGGCAGCGTGTTTAAAGCATCCCTCACAAGATTGCCTGTGTCTACCGCTTTTAAGCTGTCCTGGAGCAGATATTCCGGGGAAACGCCTGCTGCATTGACGATCCCGACAAAGGTTTCCAGCTTCGGCGCTTTGATGCCTCTCTCGATATCCGCAAGATACCGTTCGGAAATGCCGCACTGCTCCGCAAATTCTTTCATGGTCAGCTTTCTGGCGACCCGGCAGGAACGGAGCCGCTCTCCCATGAGCAGTATATTGAATGGTTGTTCCATGACTGATCTCTCCTTATATTATGTTCGTGTTCCATGAACTACTGGCACATATAAAGTATAGATAGCGCACGGATTTCTTGAAATGATTCAATAGACGTGAAAAATTGTATTTTATGAACCATTAAATCATAAAATTTTTATAAACAACAGACTTCGACAGATTATGCGCTTTTTATGGTTTATGATATGTTTATGAACTAACAGAACATATAAAACGCCTAACAAATCATAAGGAGAACAGTTATGAATATGAAGAAGATACTGAAACGGATCGCGAAAGAAAACGGCGTTACGGTAGAGGAAGTGAGGGAAGAAATGCAGAAAGCCATAACCGAAGCATGGAAGAACCCTCCGGCGGACGGCGGCGTGACAGCGGCGTACCAGAGGAAGGTGCCGTGCAAAGGGGAAGTCCCTACGCCGGAAGAACTGATCCGGTATGCTGCGGCAGAGATCCGGAGACAGGCAGGATGAAACTGTCCCATGCACAAAACAGACAGCCGTAAAAAAGAATAAAAAGCAGGAAAGCCCATGAAAACGGTGTGGAACCGGACATGGGCTTTCCTTATGTCAGAAACCATATAAGAAGGAGGTTACGCATGGCAAGAAAGTTACAGCTTGTGTCGCAGCTGGCAGACCAGACCGCCCATGATGTCACGCGGGGCGTAGACAACTGGAAGAATTATCTGGACAGCGCGTCACGGCTCTATAAGTACAAGTTTGAAGACCAGCTCCTGATCTACGCACAGCGGCCGGATGCCACGGCCTGTGCGTCGATGGAACTGTGGAATGAAAAAATGCGCCGCTGGGTGAAGGCAGGCTCTAAAGGCATCGCCCTGATCCATGAAAACGAAAACGGCAGACCCCGACTGGAATATGTCTTTGACGTGTCCGATACCCGGCCTGTGCGCGGCGCAAGGATGCCTTACCTGTGGGAAATGAGGGAAGAACACCACCCGGCTGTTGTTGCCGCACTGGAGAAACAGTACGGAGTGGGAAGCCAGCAGGATCTGGGAAGCCGCCTGATGGAGACAGCTTCCAGTATTGTAGAAGAAGCCTACCCGGAATATCTGCGTGATCTGGCCTATGACGCAGAGAACAGCTTCCTGGAAGAGATGGACGACCTCAACCGGGAAGTATGCTTCCGGGACACCCTGACGGCCAGCGTCCAGTACACGCTCCTTACCCGCTGCGGCCTGGACGCTTCTGACTATCTGGAGGATGACGATCTCCGGGGAATCACGGAATTTTCCACCCCTGCCGCCCTGCACCATCTGGGCGATGCCGCAAGCACTATCTTCATGGGAATCCTCCAGGAGATCGGGCGGACGATCCGGAGCTTTGACCGGGAACAGATAAACGAACAGCAGAAAAAGAAAGAAAAACCGCTTGAAAATGCCGCTGACATCGGTTATACTAAAGACACAAGGAACTTTAACACTTTAAAGCGTGAAAATCAGGAAAGGAGCATACAACATGACAGAGCTGACATACAGGAAGAACGGGGATTATCTGATACCGGATCTGGTGATGGACGGGGAGGAAGAAGCGGAGGAAATCCTGTTAGGGAAATACGGGCTTCTGAGGCAGACCTTCCTGAAGGAACACCACCACGGGACGTACACCTCCATGTTGCTGACGGGGAGGCTTATGCCGCACCTGAAACAGATCGACGAGCAGGCACAGGAGCAGACAGACCAGATGGTAGCCACAATGATGAAGCAGAGCGGAGTGGACGAGGGACTGAAGGAGCGCGACCAGATGGCCTGGGTGCAGGCGGTCAACAGCTTCACGGCACAGGCGGAGGAAGTGGTGCTGAAGGAGATCGTCTACCGGTAAGTCCGGAAAAGGACGGACAGGAAATAATAAACGGACAACTGAATACAGACAGACAGGAAACGGCGGGTGAGGAACCTGCCGTTTCTGCGTCCGGGGAAAAAGAGATAAAGGAACCGCAGTATTTTCAGTTTTCCCTTTTCCCTACCGTAGAGGAACAGGCAGAACGTATCGCAGAGGCGCAGGAAAAAGACAGACAGGCGAAAAAAGCCGCACATACAACAGACAGGACAGCTCCGCAGGTGACGGACGCAGTGATCGGCCGCGCCCTTACCAGCGGCGGGAATGAAAAAAACAGTATCTTGCGGATCGCCGCATTTTATCAAAAAGATCCCGATGTGGGACAGGCCGCTGCGTTTCTCGCAGAGGAATACAAATCCGGCGGCAAGGGACTTTCCATTGGCGGCAGGGATTATGCCATGTGGTTTGACCGGGACGGTATCCGTATTGCACAGGGGCACACTGCCAATATCCCCGGCGCTGCGCTTATTTCCTGGGAAAAGGCGGCAGAAATGGTGTCCGGTCTTTTGGAAGAAGGGCGCTATGCCGCCCAGGAAACTTTAGATTCCGCAAGGCAGAACGAGTACCGGGAACTGGCGGAAAAGCTGTGGTATTTAAGGCAGGATCTGAGTGATGTGGGAAAGGAAATGGATGCGCTGCCTTTCCTTTCGGAACTTTATGATACTTACCACGGATTTCCTGACTGTACGGAGAAGCTGGCGGAATGCCTGGCGGATCCGGAAACACGGAAGCGTCTGATGTACGAGGTTGACGGGTTTGCCAGGGAATATGCCGGGAACCGCGATCTTCTCCGCTTCCATTTCCATGAACCGTCCAGGCTTGCCGCCCGCATCTCGCTTCTGTCCCATGAGCCAAAGGAATTTACCGCGCTGGAAGGTTTTGAGCCTGCAAGGGCCAGCTTTATCACGGAGGACGAGATCGACCGTATGCTCACCGGGGGCAGCGGCATATCGGAAGGAAAGATGCGGATCTATTCCTATTTTGTGCAGGGACATGACGCAAAAGAGCGAGCCGCATTTCTGCGGGATGAATATGGAACCGGAGGACATGGCCGTACCGGATACAATGAATGGCACGATTCAAAAGGGATAAAGCTTACCCGGAGCGATGAAAATTCCGGCTATGAAGGCTATGACACCGTACGGCTGAACTGGGACAAGGTGCAGAAACGGATCGGGCAGCTTGTTGACAGCGGCAGATATCTGACTTCAAAAGAAATGACCTATACCGCCCAGTATGAAAAGATACAGCTTGCCCGGAACATCGTCACGTTCTATTCCTGCGACCCTAACCGTGAAACGGATATTTCCCCCTATGACCGGAGCTATGATGAGGCGCAGAAAAAGATCCTCACTGCGTTGGGTGATCCGGAGAAAAGCGCGGCGATGTATGAGGACATAATAAAGCGGTTCGCACTGGTGCAGCCGGACGAGCGCAATTACCATCTCATGCAGAGAGCCGTGGACAACATGGGCGCATACCAGAGGGGCGAATATTCCCTGTTCACCCCTCTTTCAGCGGAAACTTTGCAGGAACAGCGGCAGAAAAAGAAAGAAGCGGAAAAATCTTCCGCCAAAAAAGAAGCAAAACCGCTGGATGAACTGGAAGCGGCAGCCCGCGCACTGGCGAAAAAACAGCGCCAGAAGGCAAAAGAAGATTCTAACGGGCAGCTCTCCTTTGATTTTTCCGCCAATGTTCCGGAAGAAGCTGAACCGGAACCGAACGGGCAGGAACTGGCAGAACGGGAAAACATAAAAGCGGATGCCTCCAGAATACTGGAAGAACAGGGATTTGCGGTTTCTGATGAAATGCTGGACACCGTTCTGGAAGAGGCCAAGCAGGAACCGGTAAATGGGGAAGTCCTTGCCCGCCGGACGGAGGAAGCCCTGCACCGGGATGAAAAGGAAGCGATCCTCTCCCAGTATGACCTTGGGTACGGCTATCTGGGCAACGGCCTGACTGTGTGGAACCGTCTGGAAGAAGTATATGGCGATTATAAAACGGTCGCCCATATAAATGCTGACCGCAGTGTGGATTTCTGGGACGATAATCTCCCGGAGATCATCAAAGAGCAGATCCGGCAGGTCGCCGCTACAGCAGAATTGACCATTTCCGCTACCCAGAATGCGCCCGTGTTTACGGAGCCGCCGGAAGAGGAAACGGAACGGACGGAAGAAAAAGAAACCGGAGAACATGAGGCCGGAGAAAATACGGAAAGAAAAGACCGGCCAGGGGAAAACAGGGAAATTCCCGCAGAGAAAATCCCGGAAACAGTGAAACAGAAAAAGACAGCGGCGGCACTCTACCGGGAGACGCTTGCCACCCTGACAGACGTGATCCGGCAGAGCAGTTTTTACGATTACCTGCGTGACCGGGAAACCGATTATGACAGTGCAGCTACTGAACTGAACGGCGAACTCTCTTATTTTATAGAAGATATTGCAAACAGCCGGCCGGAATTATATGAAGCCTTCCACTCTCTTCCAAAGTTCCGTGAATGGATGGTAGAGGACATTCTTCAGCTTACTTATGATGACGTACTCATCGACAGCCGTGACGCACTCTTACGCCATGCAGGGGAAACAGATTTCCCGGAATGGGCGGGGGAACCGTTGAAACAGGAACAGCCTGTAGCGGAAACCGTTACCAGGGAACTGCCTGTCCAGGAACCGGAAAACGAGCATGTAGAGAAATCTGCGCCAGATACTGTCAGAGAGCCTGAAAACACCTACACGGAACCTGCAGAGCCTGACTTAACCCCCAATGTAGAGGAATACCTGAACCTGAAAGCACAGCACCCGGATAAACTGGTGGGTGTGCAGGCAGGCAGCTATTACCTGTTTTATGGGGAGGACGCCAAAACTGCCGCTGCCGCCCTTGGCACAAAGCTGGAGACAAGGGAGATACCCGGACTTGGAGAGACATCCGTCACAGGCGGCGGGACATGGCAGACTATTCTTAAAAAGCTGCTGGAACATGGGCACAGCACTGTGATCGCCGGCCTGGATCCGGAACATGGAGAAGCCGCTTCTTACCAGATCATAAAAGAACGCGATATTGCCGACTACATTCCTCTCGGTATGCAGCTTACCATGGATGGGCGGCGTATGGAGATTGACAGCGTTGATTACGAAAACGGGCATGTGAGTTTAAGAGACCTGGAAATGCAGGGATGGTTCCCCATTTTCCGGCAGGAAGCGGTTCCTTTTGTCCGCGACTGTATAGAGCAGGAATGGGAACGAACCGGATTTGTGACAGATGTTCTGGAAACTGTGGAGGATGAACCGCAGACACAACCCATAGAACCGGAAACGGTTACGGAAAAACTGACGGAAGAAGAAGTTTCCCAGCTGATGGCCAACCCGGAAATGCAGGAAGCCATAGGGCTGATCGAGGATTTTATCCTGGAGGAATACAACGAGGACAGCGTAGATATCCGCAATCCGCGCCAGGTAGGGATTGCCTACGGCGTGACAGACAAGAACGGTTTTGAAGTCCAGGTGGACGTGAACCTGCTGGATTTCTCTATCAGCCAGACTGTAGACGGAAAAGTTGTGGAAACACGGCAGTATGACAGCCTGCGGGAACTGATTGACATGGAGTTGGCTTTCCTTGACTATGACCAGCTCCTTTACCTGGAGCCGCACATTGAAGATCAGCTGGAAGCTGACTTAAACGAACGAATCATGTGGGAACAGACGGCAGGCGCAAGGGAAGGCGTGGAGCCGACGGAGCCGGATGCTTTTGCCGGATGGGAAACGCCTGCGGAGCCGGAAACAACCTCCGGGACGGAAACAGACCGGGAGCCGGAAACGCCTGACAGACAGGACAGGACGATGGAACCGGGAATGCCTGACAGGCAGGAAGAACCTCCGGAAATGGTGGAGATTGAGGGCGGCACGATCGGCGGGGATGATCCCCTGCTCTTTTCCAGCCCGCGTCTGCCCTATGATATTGTGATTGAAAAACTCCGCACAGGCCCCGAACGGGTAAATTTCCATATCACCGATGATGAACTGGGAACCGGCGGGCAGAGAACAAAATGCCAGAACAATGTGGCGGCGATCCGCACCTTAAAGCAGATTGAGGCGGAGAACCGCCTTGCCACGCCCCAGGAGCAGGAGGTTTTATCCAACTATGTAGGCTGGGGCGGGCTTGCCCAGGCATTCGACCCGGATAATGAAAAATGGAACCGGGAACACGCGGAATTAAAGGAACTTTTATTGCCGGAAGAATACGCTTCCGCACAAAGCACGGTGCTGAACGCCCACTATACCAGCCCCACTGTCATCAAGGCGATGTATGAAGCAGTCAGCCGCATGGATTTTGTGCCAGGGAATATCCTGGAACCTTCCTGCGGCATCGGGAACTTTTTCGGGCTGGTGCCGGAAGGATACGGAAAGGCAAATCTGTACGGTGTGGAGCTTGACCACCTGACCGGACGCATTGCCAGACAGCTTTACCAGAAAGCCGACATTGCGATCAGCGGGTTTGAGGACAGCAGCCACCCGGACGACTTCTTCGATCTTGCGGTGGGGAACGTGCCCTTCGGGGAATACAAGGTGCATGACCGGCGCTATGACCGACAGAATCTTCTGATCCATGACTATTTCCTCACAAAATCCCTGGATAAACTGCGCCCTGGCGGCATCGCCGCTTTCATCACCACCAAGGGAACCATGGATAAGCTGGGAAGCAAGGCACGAGAGGAACTGGCGCAGAAAGCAGACCTCTTAGGCGCGATCCGCCTGCCGAACACAGCTTTCAAAGCCAACGCTGGAACCTCTGTGACGGCGGATATCCTCTTTTTCCAAAAACGTGGAAGTGCGCCGGAGAAACTGCCGGACTGGGTGACTATCGGGCAGACAGAGGACGGCGTACCCTTAAATAATTATTTTCTCCAGCACCCGGAGATGGTACTGGGGAAGATGGCATTTTATGAGAATATGTACGGCAACGCCACGGAGACGGCCTGCCTGCCCATCGAAGGAGCGGACTTAAAAGAGCAGCTGGCCCAGGCCATTAACCATATCGCGCCCCCTGACCGGGAACTCCTGCATATGGATACGCCGGAGCCGGAGGCCGGGGAAAAGGCGGAAACCATACCGGCAGACCCCAACGTGCGGAATTTCAGTTTTACGGAGAAAGGAGGGAAACTTTATTTCCGGGAAAATTCCCGCATGAAGCTGGCGGAGCCGGGAAAGACACAGGCTGCCCGGATCCGGGGGATGATCGGGATCCGCGACAGCGCAAGGAAACTCATTGACCTTCAGATGAACGGAGCCGATGATGAAGCAATCCAGGCAGAACAGGCGAACTTAAACCGTCTTTATGACCGGTTCCAGGAAAAATACGGGATCTTAAACAGCGCCGGGAACCGGCTGGCCTTCCGGCAGGATTCTTCCTATCCCCTGCTCTGCTCCTTAGAGGTACTGGACGAAGAAGGAAATTTAAAGCGCAAGGCCGATATGTTCAATAAACGCACCATACAGCACCGGAAGCCTGTGACCAGCGTGGACACGGCGGTCGAAGCCCTGGGAGTATCCATCGGAGAACGGGCCTGTGTAGATCTGGGCTTTATGGCTTCCCTTATGGGAGGAATGGAAAAAATACCGCAGATTGTTTCCGACTTAAAAGGCATTATCTTCAAAGACCCAAAAAGCGGCCCCTTTGATATGGAAAGTGACGGCTGGTACAAAGGATGGCAGGCGGCTGACGAATACCTTTCCGGGAATGTGCGCCGGAAACTGGAAACTGCCCGCGCCGCCGCCGAAAAATACCCGGAATTTGCTGTAAATGTGGAAGAACTGGAAAAGGTTCAGCCTAAAGACCTGACTGCACCGGAAATCAGCGTCCGCATCGGATCCCCTTGGATAGATACAAAATATTATAAGCAGTTTATGTTTGAACTGTTCCAGACCCCGTATCATTTACAGGGAAGGAAAATCAATATTGTCTATTCGGACGTTTCCGGTGAATGGAGCGTCCGCGGGAAAAGTGAGGACAGCCGGACAAACACCCGCGTCTGGAACACTTACGGTACGAAGCGTATCAATGCGTATGCAATTTTAGAAGCCAGCCTGAACCAGCGGAGTGTCCAGATCTTCGACACCCATTATGACGCGGACGGCAAGGAGACCCGCGTGCTGAATGAGAAAGAAACGGCAATCGCCCAGCAGAAGCAGGAAGCCATGAAAGAAGCATTCCAGAACTGGATATTCAAAGACCCCGACCGGCGGACTGACCTGTGCGCTACTTACAACCGGATGTTTAATTCCATGCGCCCCCGCGAATATGACGGGCAGCACATCAATTTTATCGGCATGAACCCGGAGATCCATATGGAACGCCACCAGAGGAATGCCGTCGCCCGCTCCCTTTACGGAGGGAACAGCCTGCTGGCCCATGTGGTAGGCGCGGGGAAAACCTATGAAATGGTAGCTACCGCCATGGAAAGCAAGCGGCTGGGTCTGTGCAAAAAATCCATGATCGTCGTGCCGAACCATTTAACGGAACAATGGGGCGGCGATTTCCTGGCGCTCTATCCCGGCGCAAATGTGCTGGTAGCTACAAAAAAGGATTTTGAACCGAAGAACCGGAAAAAGTTCTGCGCCCGTATCGCCACCGGCGACTATGACGCGGTGATTATCGGCCATTCGCAGTTTGAAAAAATCCCGATCTCCCCGGAGCGGCAGAAAGCGATTATTGAGGAACAGATTAACGAAATCGTAGACGCAATCGCGGAAGCAAAAGCAAATAAGGATGAAAAATTTACGATCAAGCAGATGGAGCGCACGAAAAAGAACCTGACCGCAGATCTGAAAAAACTCCATGACAAGAAAAAAGACGACACCGTATATTTTGAAGAACTGGGCGTTGACCGCCTGTTTGTAGACGAGGCGCATTCGTTCAAAAACCTTTACATGCATACAAAAATGAGGAATGTGGCCGGCATCAGCCAGACAAAAGCACAGAAATCCAGCGACATGTTCGCCAAGTGCCGTTACATGGACGAGATCACCGGCGGGCGCGGCGTTGTATTCGCCACCGGAACCCCCGTAAGCAATTCCATGGTGGAGCTGTACACTATGATGCGTTACCTCCAGTACAATATGCTGGAGCAGGGCTACCAGGACAGCACCGGAAAGACACGCAGCCTGAAACACTTTGACAACTGGGCGGCGACATTTGGGGAACAGGTGACAGCGGTGGAATTAAAGCCGGAGGGAACCGGATTCCGGTTAAAAACACGATTTGCAAGGTTCTACAACCTGCCAGAACTGATGAACCTCTGGAAAGAGGCCGCAGATATTCAGACCGCCGACATGCTGAAGCTTCCGGTTCCGGAGGCGGAATATATTACGATCCAGACGGAGCCAAGCGAAGCACAGAAAAAAATGGTAGAGGGACTGGCGGAACGGGCGGAAAAGATACGAAGGGAAAAAATAGACCCCAGTCTGGATAACATGTTGAAAATCACATCGGATGGGCGGAAACTGGCCTTAGACCAGCGTATCATGAACCCGCTGCTTCCTGATGACCCCGGCAGCAAAGTCAACGCCTGTGTGGAGAACGTGTTCCAAATCTGGCAGGAAAGCACCCCGTCAAAAGGCACACAGCTTATCTTTTCCGACCTCTCCACCCCAAAAGGGCGGGCGGATCAGAAAAAGGAAACGGAAAAAGAAACAGAAGGGCCGGATGATGGGAAAGAGCCGGAAACCGGTGAAGAAACCGTTATGGAAGCCAGTGTTTACGAAGATATACGCAAGAAACTGATTGCAAAGGGAATCCCTGCGGAAGAGATCGCTTTTATCCATGACGCCAATACGGAAAACCAGAAAGCGGAATTGTTCGCCAAAGTCCGCAGCGGCCAGGTGCGCGTCCTCTTAGGAAGCACCCAGAAAATGGGCGCAGGAACCAACGTGCAGACGAAGCTCATCGCTTCCCATGACCTGGACTGCCCCTGGCGTCCTGCGGATTTAGAGCAGCGCGCCGGCCGTATCGTCCGCAGGGGCAATGAGAACAGCCATGTAAAGATCTTCCGCTATGTGACAAAAGGAACCTTTGACGCATACACCTGGGGGCTGGTGGAATCGAAGCAGAAATTCATCGGCCAGATCATGACCAGCAAGTCCCCGGCCCGCTCCATTGAGGATGTGGACGCCACTGCCCTTTCCTACGCGGAAGTGAAAATGCTGGCTACCGGCGACCAAAGAATTAAAGAAAAGATGGATCTGGATATCCAGGTGACAAAGCTGAAAATGCTCAAATCCAACCACACGGCACAGCAGTATGAAATGCAGGATAAAGTGAGGGGCTATTATCCCAATAAAATCAAGGAAACAGAGCTGCTCATCGACTGCCTGAAGGCCGACCTGCCTCTTTTGGAGGCGCATCCTGTCAAAGAGGACGCTTTCAACATGGAGGTTATGGGGACTGTCTACACAGACCGGAAGGAAGCGGGACAGGCCATCGTTGCCGCCTGCCGCCTGATGGACGACCCGGACAGGGATGTGGAGCTGGGCAGTTACCGGGGCTTTCCGATGAAGCTGTCTTTTGACGGCACGAAATTTAAAGTCACCATGAAACAGCACCTGACCCATACGGCGGAATTATCCAGCGATGTGGTGGGGAACATCACCCGTATCAACAACGCACTGGAGAAGATCCCCCAGAGCCTGAAAAACCACCAGGAGAATTTAGAGCGGCTGCATACGGAACTTGAGAGCGCAAAGGAGGAAGCGGAAAGGCCCTTCCCCCAGGAGGAAGAACTGGCGGAGAAATCCGCCCGTCTTGCGGAACTGAACACCGTTCTTGACAATGAGGAAAAAGGGCGCGGCTCCGGGAAGGAAACGCCGGAGGAAGAACCGAGGCGGGAAGAAAGCGAAACGCCGGAGAGAGCCGCCGGTAAACCGTCCATATTGAAATCTTTAAAGGAATACGAACGCCCCACGCCGGTCATTTCCGGCAGGGAGAAAAGCCAGGAACGGGAGGTGATCTAGTGCGGAAAAGCGAAGGGCGCACAATCGGGCTTTTCTTTAAAGTTTCTCCGGAAGAAATGGAACTGATTGAAAAGAAGATGGCGCAGGCAGGAACACAGAATAAACGCGCTTATCTCAGGAAAATGGCGGTAGACGGCTATATCGTACACCTGGATATGGAAAGCGTAAAGGAACTGTGTAAGCTCCTGCGCTCCATATCCGCAAACACAAACCAGATCGCCCGCCGCTGCAACGAAACACGGAACCTCTATGCAGAGGATGTGGAGGATCTAAAAAAAGGATATGCGGCGGCGCAGGCCGGGCTTCTGGGACTGCTCCGGAAGTTTGCCAGCCTGTGAATGGACGGGCGCGGGAGGAATGTATCTTCCTGCGTCCGTCTTTTTTTATTTCAAAACAGTTTGGAGGTGAAACATATGCCCGGAGTGACAAAAGAACAGATCGGGCGGGCAAAGGAGTGGGATCTGCTTTCCTATCTACAGGCTTATGAGCCGCAGGAATTAAGGAGGTGCGGCGGCAGTGAATACCGCACCGTGACCCATGACAGTTTAAAGATATCCAACGGGAAATGGCACTGGCACAGCCGGGGGATCGGGGGCAGGACGGCCCTGGACTACCTGATCAAAGTGCGGGGAATGGGCTTTGTCCCTGCCGTGGAACTGCTTTGCGGCGAACGCGGGGCGGCTGCATGGGAAAGGCCGGAACCGGGGCAAAAGGAACGGCAGCAGAAGCCATTTTCCCTCCCGGAAGAAAACCGGTGCGGGAAGGCGATGGTGTCCTATTTACAAAAACGCGGCATAGACGCGGACATCATCAGCCAGTGCATCGGGGAAAAAATTTTGTATGAGAGCCGCCGTTACCAGAACTGTGTCTTTGTGGGGCGCGATCCGGAAGGAAAAGCGCGCTATGCCTGCCTGCGGGGAACCCATGGAGATTTTAAGATGGATGTGGACGGGAGCGACAAGCGGTATGGATTCTGCCTGCCCGCGTCGGATCAGGAAAGCCCGTTCCTTGCGGTGGCGGAAAGCCCCATTGACGCGCTCTCAGTCGCTACCCTTTTAAAGCTCCAGGGAGAAGATTTTGGGAGGAACCATTACCTGTCCCTTGGCGGCACTGCCCCACGCGCCCTGCTCCGGTTCCTCCGCGACCATGAAGCCGTCACCCATATCAGCCTCTGCCTGGACAATGACCGGGCCGGAATTTTGGGGATAGAGAAGATCCGGGAGGCAGTCCGGGAAGATGCCACACTTTCCCGGCGCATCCAGGTGATTGCGGACAATCCGCCTGCCGCCGGTGGGAAAGACTATAATGAGCTGCTCTGCCAGAGGGCGGCGGCCCTGCGTCCCGCTTCCCGATATGAAGAACGGGCATAGGCAGGAAACATAGGGGAACAGCAAACTGTCAATGAATCCAAATAAACTATAGAAAGGGGGGATCCGCATGGCGGTTTCCGACCTGCTCCCGCGTAAAAGCATGGGGAGCAAATCCCGCAGGCAGACGCTCCATGACCGTCTGGATTACGACCAGAAAGAAAAAAAGACCAAAGACGGGGAACTGGTGTCTTCCTATATGTGCAGCCCGGAAACCGCCGCTGAAGAATTTGAAATGAGCAAGCTGCTCTACGAAACCGCCACCGGGCGGAGCCAGCCGAAGGAGCGGGACATCATCTCCTACCGTATCATCCAGTCCTTCAAGCCGGGTGAAATTACGCCGGAGGAAGCCAACAAACTGGGCTATGAGCTGGCCATGAAATTCACGAAGGGAAAACACCAGTTTCTTGTCGCCACCCATGTAGACAAAGCCCATATCCATAACCATGTGGAATTTAACAGCACCAACCTGGAATGTGACGGCAAATTCAATAATTTTTATAATTCTGCCCTCATCCTCCGCCGTCTGAACGACCAGATCTGCCGGGAACACGGATATTCGGTGATTGAAAAGCCGAAAGCCAGGGGACAGAGGTATCAGGAAAAGGCGGCGGCAAAGCGCGGGCGCAGCTATAAGGAGCAGCTGCGGCAGGCCATTGACCGGGTACTGCCAGACAGCAGGAACTTTGAGGACTTTCTGTCGCGCATGAGGAAGGAAGGGTACGAAATCAAACACCGTGGAAAGTCCCTGGAATTTTTAGCTCCCGGACAGCAGCGGTTCACCCGCTCCCAGCGTCTGGGGGACGCTTATACAAAAGAGGCCCTGCAGGAACGGCTCTCCGGAACACGCACAAGACCCGCACCGGTAAAACCGAAACGCCGGACAGCAGGCAGAAACGTCAATCTCCTTGTGGATATCCAGGCAAAGATGCAGGCCGGCAAAGGGAAAGGCTACGAACGCTGGGCAAAAGTGTTCAATCTGAAGGAGGCGGCAAAGACCCTGAATTTTCTTGTGGAAAACGGCGTCACCGACTACGGTGAACTGGAAACGCGGGCAGAAACTGCCGGGGAAACTTTTGATACACTCTCCCTCCGTATCAAACAGCTGGAAGGACGCATGGCAGAGGTAGCGCAGCTGAAAACGCACATCATAAACTATTCTAAAACGCGGGACATTTACAAAGAGTACAAAAAATCCCGTCATAAGAAAGAATACCGGGCGGAACATGCGGACGAGATCAGAAAGCACGAAGCAGCAAAGACGGCGTTCGACGCCCTGGGAGGGAAACCGATTCCTAAAGTGGCGCAGCTGTCGGAAGAATATGCCGCACTGCTGGCGGAGAAAAAAGAACGGTATGAGGAATACAAAGCAGCCCGGAAGGACATGATCGACTACCAGACTGCGAAGCAGAATGTTGACCGGATCCTGGGGCTGGAACCGGCGGAAAACGGACAGCAGAAAAAGCAGGAAACGGAGCGTTGAGCTGGCCGCCGGACGAATCGGGAACGGAAGAAAGGATACAGTTTGCCGGTATGGCGGCTGTACCCTTTCTTTTTTTGCGTAAAAATATATTCACTGATGAGATGTGTTATAGTATAATGGAGATGTTGGAAAATCGGAATTTATTAAGTCCAGGAGGGTTATATTATGACGATTAAAGAAGCTGTCAGGGAGAGGCATATGGTTCGGAAATACACCGATAAGCCAATTCCAATAGATATTGTGAAGCTATTAGAGGAAAGAATTGCTGAAAATAATAAACTCCATGATTTAAGGCTGGCACTTGTTACAGGCAATTCGGATGGGCTTTCGGGTGTCGCAAAACTGCTTTTAGCAAAGGGAGTAAATAATTATATTGTCCTTGCCGGTCTTGATACATCTGGGTTAGATGAAAAACTCGGATACTGCGGTGCTGATATCGTTTTGTATGCTCAGACACTTGGCCTTAATACTTGGTGGGTAGGCGGTATGTATAACGGCAAAGGTGCAAAGAAAAATCTTGACGATCCTTCTGTCAGAGTGAACGGGGTTATTGCCATTGGGTATGGCTTAACGCAAGGGGTTCAGCACAAATCTAAAACCGCAGAAGAGGTAAGCAAGTACGATGGAAAGCCGCCACAGTGGTTTCTTGACGGCGTTGACGCTCTGCTGTATGCCCCTACTGCATTAAACAAACAGGCATTCAAGGTAGCGGGCAGCGGAAATAAGGTTTCTATTGAATGCGATAGCGGACACTTTGCGGGAATTGATCTTGGGATTGGCAAGTACCATTTTGAAGTGGGGGCAGGCAAAGATAATTTTGAATGGGTTTGACAAATCCCAGTTTGAAGGAGCAGACTAATGGACAACAAAATTGATGCGTTACTTAATAAACCGTGTTATGTCATTGACTTTTTACCTCAAAAGGTATCTAAGACATCTAACGGACATTTTTTTGATGTTGAGTATTATTTGCTTAACAGCGAAAAGCGCCATGAAATGAAAAATAAATATGTTAATATCATATTGAAGTTGATGTGCTATTACCGTACTTCCATTTTATGGAATGGGTGGAATGATAATCCGAAACCAGAAGATATCGATGCTGCTGTCAGTGAGATTATGGAAAATCATTCCGGAACACTAAATATCCTGTTTTCAGAGGAAAATGCTTTATTGGTTTTTGAATGGGACTGTCTAAATTTAAGTGCTTATAACTTATCAGAAAACATGAAAGAAATAGTAGGAAAGATTGCATTGTCTGAAGGCTTTTTCTGCTGGAGAGGAGCGGATTAAATTGCAGTTTGCAAGGCTGATAACAGAAATATTTTCATGAAAAATCAGAGGTGATACGAATGGGAAATTTCAAGCCGGGAGACAAGGCTTTTATAGTGGAATCAAACCGCACTGTGCGGGAGGTAACTGTAATAAGACATTCCGGTGGAATGTATCTTATCAGATTTGCTGAAGGAGGCGGTATTCAGGTTCGGGGACATAGATTATTTGTCTCTCAGGAAGAAGCTGCGGCAAGCATACAGACAGATAAAGAAATGTCGAAAAGATACCGTAGCCCATATGAGTACGAACATTAGACCGAAGGTTTATGATAAGGCGAAATATAGATGATGACAACCTTAACCGGGGGGACAGGATTCTGTTTGAATAAAGAGGTGTTTTATGGATAAGAAAAAAGGAATTGGGGTAATTACGGGTTTATGTGCGATTGCTATTGTTGGAACGAAGCTGTTTAAGTTTTTAAGCGGGGAAGAAAAATATAGTAATGACTGGATGGAATCATTATCCGATGAAGAACTTGAATCTGAACGCGAAAAAGTCAGGCAAGACTGGTGTTCCGCGGAGAAAGATTTTTCAATGGCCGTAAAATTAGAGAGTATATTAAATCAGTTCGATAAAGAAATGAGCAAAAGAGCCTGGAAAGACAAGAAAGAATATGGTTATCCAAAGCACGGTGAGCATGGCTGGTATTTGTCTGAGGATGATTAACCAAAAGTTTAGATTTATTTGCAGATTTGCGGTTAATTCCGGCATATGAATGATACCATTTAAAATCTTAGGAGAAACAATTATGTACAAATTACTTGGAGCAGATGGAAAACAGTATCTCTCTGAAACGCCGGGCGCTTTCGGCGGGAACAGCAAGCAGAAAATCTATGGCCGTCTTGACTGCCGCTCTGCCCTCTCCACAATCAGGAGATTTCCTGGCAGCTATGAAGAATACCGCGTATTCTTTGCCGACGAGAAAACGGCTCTTGCCGCCGGATACCGTCCATGCGGGAATTGTATGCGGAAGCAGTACCAGGAATATAAGGACAATCCAGAAGAATACCGGCGCAAATTCGGCCTGTGATCGGAACGCCGGGGAACGAAGCGAGGCGATTATTTGGAAAATCAAAGGTTTACACCACTGCCCTTTATGGATTCGCATACAATAAAAAATATTGCTGAACAGAACAATACCGCATTGAAGCAGCTATTTGGCGAAAAAATACGCAAAAACTTTCTGATACAGATAAAAGATCAGGTTCTGAAAGAACTGGGATTTGATAATCTCATAAAATATTATGATTTCCGCTGGTCAGATGCGGAAATGGTCACAGGGGCAGGCGAAGCCCCGGAATACGATATATGCAGGATGGTTGTCGGGATACACCGGGCATATTCCATTTTCCTTACCAGGCAGGAAGTACGGGATAATGAAAGAAACGATTCCTACAGGAGGCGGCTTATTTCCGAGACGTTAGAGAAAATCCGGTTCCGCCGGTATGCCGGTTCCTATTTCAGAAAGATGACACTATTTTCAGGAGAGGAATTTTTATATTATCCTCTGCCCTATGAGCTTTTTGCAGTCGCGGTTAAAATGAGCCTGCTGCTGAAAGATAACTATGGGCTGAAGCGCTGGCAGTTCTATTACGGCATACTGCATAACGGGCTTTCCGCCCTGACACTCATGGAAGATAATCTTCCCGGCGGCGCATATCCCTTATGCCGGGGCATGATTGAGATATATGTAAAGTTTCTGCTGTTAAACAGGCCGGAGGCTCTTTGTGCCGATTATGAAAAATTCCGGATGTATGAAGTGGAACAGTCCTGTTGCAGCCAGAGGTATCCGGAAGAATTTCATACGCTTTTTAAGAAACGCATCTGCCAGAGTGCAAAAAGCAGAGCGGACTATCTCCATTTTGGATGGGTGGATTCCATTGACGGATACCATTCCATAGTGACAAAAACTCCTTACTCTGTATATGGGATCCTGGCTTACCTGAAATGTAAAGATACTGACAGAAATCCGGAGCTGGAACAGCTGGAATATTTTTATAAATCGTGCCATGCCTATACCCATGGAAGTGTGCAGACGGCCATTTATCCTGTACTGCACTATTTTGAAATCTCAATCATGCTCTATTATGTGATCCGCAGTACGTTTTTACTGCTGTGCGGGGAATTGGATATAGAAAACAGCATTGACGGGAATGATGTGATCGCCATGATTGACAGGGATTTTGCCGTATTATACGGACAATATAAAAGGCGGTCTACAGATAATTTTAAAAACTATTATAACTGCCAGAAGGGGGTATACGAAAATGAAAAAAGGTAAAATGCTTGGCCTGATCGTCCGGCAGGCAAGGGAAGAAAAGAACTGGACACAGCAGGAACTGGCCGACAAAATGGGAATCCCTGTTGATAAAGTGACAGAACTTGAAAATGGTAATGCAGATCCGTCTATGACAGAAACAGCGGGATATTTTTTCCTGCTGAATATCTCTCCGGATATTACGATGTATGAAGATAATGCAGAAGACGCATTGCGGATGAACCGTCTCTTCCGCGAACTCCAGACACTGACGCCGGAACAGTTTGACAGGCTGTGCAGGTCTGTCAGCCATATCAGGCGGTGGCGTGAAAACCGTCCGGATGTTATCACGCTGGACGATTACTGGAAAGCCATAGAGAAGGAATCTGCCGACAAATAAAAATTCGGATTTTTCAGTGTGGGTATCCGACAGCCTGTCTGGTATCCACACTTTATTATAATTCGTCCAGGCCGTCTATCAGCCTATACAATTCCTCTATATCTTCTTTTGTCCACACAGGCGCATATTTTCGGCAGGTATCTTTTGCAAAGCACTTTTTGTCTGAACATTTTTTTACGCCGGCACACTTGATGAAATATACAATTCTGGCAATGTCCCATACAATGATATATGCAAAAATCAGTACAGCCGAACCGGCGGCAAATAAATCAAAAATCCACTTCATACAGATGTATTCCCTTCTTTTTGTTTGAGCAGTTTTTCCAAAAAGCCTTTACGCTTTCCTTCCTGTTCCATATCGGTCACGGTATCTTCCAGGTGCATCAGCCACACCCGGTACATCGGCATGGAAGTTACCGCAAACTGTAACAGATCTTTTTCCGTCCAGCCGTTCAGCTTACTGCATCTATGGGCCAGTTCTGTCAGCCTGCTTTCCCACTCTTCGTTATCTATTATATGCGTTATCTCATATGCCTGCATAGAGTTTCTCCTTGTCTGGTGTGCATATTTATATACTGTTTAATTATATAGTATATATTCTTTTCCTGTCTATACCGTAAGTATTTATTTTTAAAATATATGTCTATAATAATTTTGACAGGAGAGGTATGGAAATGAAATATTTACACATCAGGATCATGGAATTGCTGCAGGAAAAGAAAATAAGCAAGACAAAAATCTGCAAAGATTTAGACCTTCAGAGAGGGAATTTTAACCGATATTGCAGGGACGAATTTCAACGTGTGGATGCGAACCTGATCATCAGGCTGTGCGATTATTTTGACTGCGATATTGCGGATCTGCTGGAAATATGTGAAAGGTAATAAAGAGGACACGGGAATTGATACGCCCGTGTCTTTTTCTCTCTGTCTGCCGCCGCTCAGCGTTTCAGCCCTTTGATGATCGCCAGTACATTCTGGCGGCTTTTTTCGTCCAGCGCCTCCATGTCTTTCTGCATCTCGCGGTATTCTGACGGATGGCTGTTGCCGTCGTCAAAAAATTCCGACGGCGTGACATCCAGGTATTCACAGATATAGAAAAATACCTGCATGGACGGAAAGCCGTTCCGGTTTTCAAGCCCGTTGATATATCCGGGGCTTTGCCCGATGGCAAGGCTCATTTCTCTTGCGGACACTCCCTTCCGCTCTCTCAATTTTATCAGTCTGTCGTAAAATAAGTCCTCAAACATAACATGCCGCCCCTTTTGTATAATTGTACCCTACACCTATGGTATTTATATCTGGACAAACTGTATATTTTGATTGAGTTATCCAGTTATACTGGATATAATATTAAATATGAACGATTTGACACGACAGGAGGATGATCTGATGAAAAACAGGAGTTTTTTCGCAAGAAGCTGGCACAGCTGCCTGACGGTATCTGCATTTTTCTTTGTGCTTCTTGCAGCCGGATGCCAGCCAGAAAGCCACGCAGAAAACCAGCCGGAAAGCACGGGCCAGACAGAAATCATAGAGACAGAAAACCCACCGCAATATGTTTCTGACACATCACCGGAAGACTGTATTGTCTGCGGCGAAGGGAAGGGAACCGTTCTGCCTTTGTACCGTGGGCAGGAAAATCTCGGTATTGTCAATCTGAACTCTTTTGACCTGGCTCCTGTCACGATCAACCGCTATGATGATTTTGGGAAACTGATTGAGGAAGCGGAACAAGGCTCGTCTACTCATATCACCAATACCGGAGAAGGCGGATTCTTCCTTTCCGTGACGGCAGATACAAACAGAGGGTACGCCCATGGGCACTTGTCTTTCGATAAAAATAAAGCACTGGATATGGAAAAAACAGCTTCCCACCTGTGTTCGGACTGCCTGAATCAGATGATGGAACATTGCTGGTCGGACGTGCCTTTCTGTATGGGAGTGATTGACTTCAGCACTGGGGAAATACGGCTTTTTGAAGAAAAGATCACGGCTTTTACTTTTGGAAATTATTATATTTCCTGTGACAGCCGCGATATGGATGAAGGTGATTTAAGAGAGATAGACCTGCTGATTTTTTATTGTCCTGAACGGTATCAGGACTGAATCTGCCGCGCGGAGTGCGGCAGGGGCGACCGGAGGGAGTACACACGGGCCCTGCCTGTGTGAAAAGCCACACCGCAAGGTGTGTTCGCAAAAAAGCGGCAGCGCATTTTGCCGGGGCTTGGGGTGTCCCCAACAAGCAAAACGAGAACGCCGCAGGCGGGCAAGTGGTGGATTGGAATATCCGTAAAGGATATTCTAATCCATTGCTTGCCGCTGTTATACCGAAATTGAATCAAATGGAACTAACGCTGCCCCAAATGTTTCGAGAATGCGGATTATTTTACGGATAATCGTACACAAATCTTGAACTCGCGGAATTTATCGGGTATAATAGAATAACTCTCACTATCATTGAATGAGCGGGGTATGATTTGATGAAGATAAGCTATAAAAAATTATGGGTGCTGTTAATTGAGAGGGACATTCCGAAATCAGCTTTACGGCTGGAGATCGGGCTGTCTCCGAGTACGGTGAGCAAACTTACAAAAGGGGAGGAAGTAGCTCTTTCCGTCCTTCTGCGTATCTGCGACTACTTAAACTGTGACATTGGTGATATTTGCGAAGCCGTGAAGGACGGCAGACAATAAATTTTAAAACGCAAGCCGAAAATCAGTAATTATTCGTGCAGCCCCAAATAATCCTCAAGTAATGGAGATGAAGATATGGCGTACCAGAGCGAAGCAGAATTAGAGCTGCAATTTATTGAGCAGCTGAATAAACAAGGGTATGAATCGGTTCAGATACCTGACTATGATGCCCTTGTTGAAAATTTTAAAGCACAGTTTGAAAAATTCAATGAATCAAAGCTGGATACTTCGTTGACAGAAAAGGAATGGGAGCGGATTTTTAATCATATGCTTGGAAAATCCGTTTTTCAGAGTGCAAAAATTTTAAGGGATAAGTTTGTTTTGGAGCGTGAGGATGGTACAAAGGTTTATTTGTCCTTTTATGATGCCGACCATACCAAAAATATTTTTCAGGTAACGCACCAGACAACAGTAGTTGGAAAATATGTAAATCGCTATGATGTTACGATTTTAGTAAACGGTCTTCCGCTGATTCATGTAGAATTAAAACGCAGGGGAATTGATATTCGGGAAGCCGTAAATCAAATTATGGGAAGATACAAAAAGCATTCATTTACCGGTTTGTACCACTACATACAACTTTTTGTTGTTTCCAACGGAGTTGATACAAAATACTTTGCAAATTCTGATAAGGAATGGATGCATAGCCTTGCTTTTTTCTGGACTGATTTTGATAATGTCCGAATCACGAATTTGAAAGATTTTTCCCTTAATTTTCTTGCGCGGGATCATATCATCAAGATGTTTACACGCTATATGATATTGAATGATACCGATAAGAACTTGATGGTAATGCGGCCATATCAGGTATATGCAGTTGAAGCTCTTGTGCGTCAGGCTACTTTGACAAACCGAAACGCCTATATCTGGCATACTACCGGTGCAGGAAAAACATTGACTTCCTTTAAGACGGCACAAATACTTGCTGCAAATCCAAATATCAAGAAGGTTATATTTCTGGTTGACCGTAAAGATCTGGATTCCCAGACAACAGAGGAATTTAATAAATTTGAATCCGGATCCGTTGATGCCACTGACAGGACAAACATACTTGTCAAGCAAATGCAGGATAAAAATAAACAGTTGATCGTCACAACGATACAGAAGATGGCCAACGCTGTTAAGCGTCCGCAATATGCAAGGATTATGGATGCATATAAGGATGAAAAAGTTGTATTCATCGTTGATGAATGTCACCGCAGTCAGTTTGGGGATATGCACAAAGATATTGTCCGGCACTTTCAAAAAGCACAGTTTTTTGGTTTTACCGGCACTCCGCGTTTCCCGGAAAATGGGAAAGTCGAAGGAAAGATTACGCAGACAACGGAAATGCTTTTCGGAGAATGCCTGCATAATTATTTGATTAAAGATGCGATTTTTGATAATAATGTCCTGGGATTTCATGTGGAGTATATCAACACGCTGAAAGGGGACTTTGACTGGGATGATCCCACTACAGCGGATGCGATTGATGTGGGTGAATTATATCTTTCGGAAGAACGGATGTCATTGATTGCAAACCATATTGTCCAGAACCATAAATCAAAAACACGAAACGGACAATACACAGCTATTTTTGCGGTTTCTTCCATAGAAGCTCTGATAAAATATTATGATATATTTAAACAGATTAAACATGACCTGAACATTGCGGGTATTTTTTCTTTTGGACAAAACGAAGAATCCGAAGGCAAAGATGAACACAGCCGTGATGCGCTGGAGCGTATCATTGATGACTACAATGGCATGTACAATACTAATTTCTCTACGGATACCTTTTCTGCTTACCATAAAGATATATCAGACAGGGTAAAAGGGAAGAAAACAAAACCGCTGGACATTCTGATTGTTGTAAATATGTTCCTAACCGGATTTGACAGCAAGCCACTCCAGGTTCTTTATGTAGATAAGGATTTGAAGTATCATGATCTGCTTCAGGCTTATTCCCGTACTAACAGAGTGGAAAAGGAAACAAAGCCATTTGGTATTATTATCTGTTACCGTAATTTGAAAAAGCAGACGGATGACGCTCTCACACTATTTTCAATGGGGCATCCAGAAGCCGCTCTGGTTCCTTCTTATGAGTATTTTGTTGAAAAATTCAATGAGATGGTGATTAAACTCCGGGAGATCGCACCTACTCCAGAAGCCATTGATACCATGCAGGATGAAAATGATCAGCGTACTTTTGTTCTGACCTTCCGGGAACTGACAAAGTATCTGCAATCTCTGAAAACCTTTGTTGAATTTAGTTTTGACAAAGATCAGCTGCTTATGACAGAGCAGGAACATGAGGATTATAAAAGTAAATACAAGGCACTCCATGCAAGGATTACGAACGACCGTACTGTGGTATCCGTATTAAATGACGTCGATTTTTGTATCGAGCTAATGGAAAGTGACCGGATTAACGTTGCTTATATCATGAACTTGATCCGCAATATTCATTTTGATGATGCCGAACAGAAAGATTATGATATTAGGCAGATCAAAGAAGAACTTTCGAGAACGGACAATCCCCAGCTTCTCCGCAAGGTGGAAATTTTGCAGGCTTTCCTGGATGATGTTGTTGTTGCTTTGAACAGTGCGGATGAAATTGATGCGGCTTATAATGATTTTGAGAATGAAGAAAAGAGGAAAGAAATTGCTGCTTTTGCCGAAACGGAAGATATTGATTCCAAAATGCTTACGGATATAATCTCTGAGTATGAATTTTCTGGTACGCTGGATGTCGGCAATATCCGCGACCGCATAGAGAAACCTATGCCGCTGCTGAAAAAAAGATCGCTTGTAAACCGCATTACTGATTTCATTAGAAAACATTCTGAAAAATATGAATAAGGAGACAGATAAAAATGGATAACTCAATTCAAAACCACCAGAAAGAGCTTTGCACAAAACTTTGGGCCATGGCAAATGCTCTCAGAGGAAACATGGAAGCTTATGAATTTAAAAACTATATTCTTGGCATGATTTTCTATTATTATCTGTCGAACAGGACAGAAAAGTACATGGAAAATCTTTTGAAGGATGATGGAATTACCTATACGGACGCATGGGCGGATGAAGAATATCAGGAAGCTGTTGTAGAAGAAGCATTGCGCGACCTTGGCTATATAATTGAACCGCAGTATCTTTTCGGCCAAATGGTCAAAATGGTTGAAAACCGTTCTTTTGATATTGAATTTTTGCAAAAAGCGATTAACGCGTTGATGGAATCTACCATAGGGAACGAATCACAGGAAGATTTTGAAGGACTGTTTTCTGATATGCAGCTTGATTCTACCAGATTGGGGCATACGGTAAAGGACAGAAGTGCGGTTATGGCTAAAATTATCGCAGCTCTGGATGAAATCAATTTTAATGTGGAAGATACGAAGATTGATATACTTGGAAATGCGTATGAGTATCTGATTGGCCAGTTTGCGGCGACTGCCGGAAAGAAGGCAGGGGAATTTTATACTCCTTCCGGCCCTGCAGAACTGCTATGCCGGTTAGCCTGCCTGGGACTTACAGATGTAAAAGATGCCGCCGATCCAACCTGTGGATCCGGTTCGCTTCTCCTTCGTTTGAAGAATTACGCGAATGTAAGGAATTATTATGGACAGGAGCTAACATCAACAACATATAACCTGGCTCGTATGAACATGATTCTGCGTGGTATCCCATACCGTAATTTCAATATTTATAACGGAAACACACTGGAACATGATTATTTTGGAGAAAAGAAATTCCGTGTGCAGGTGGCTAATCCTCCATACTCGGCAAATTGGTCTGCGGATTCAAAATTTCTGGAGGACGAGCGATTCAACGAGTATGGCAAGCTGGCTCCCAAAAGCAAAGCGGATTTTGCTTTTGTACAGCATATGGTTTACCATATGGACGAGGATGGCCGTGCAGTTGTCTTACTGCCCCATGGTGTTTTGTTCCGGGGTGCTGCGGAGGAAGTGATTCGTAAGTATCTTATCCAGAAAATGAATGTTTTGGATGCTGTTATCGGCCTTCCGGCTAACTTATTTTTCGGAACAGGGATTCCCGTTTGTGTCCTTGTCCTGAAAAGAGAGAGAAACGGAAATTCTGATAATATTTTCTTTATTGACGCATCAAAGGAATTTGAAGCGGGTAAAAATCAGAATATCCTTCGTGAATGCGATATTGATAAGATTGCGTCTGCATATGAGGCTCGCATTGATATAGATAAGTTTGCTCATGTTGCTACTATGCAGGAAATTGAGGAAAATGGATTCAATCTCAATATTCCCCGATATGTGGATACTTTTGAACCGGAAGAAGAAATTGATCTGAATGAAGTGGCTGCGGAAATACGAAAATTACAGGGTGAAATCAAAGATATTGATGCCCAGCTGAAACCTTATTTTGACGAGCTGGGACTTGATTTTCCCTTTGATGTGGAGGGAAGATAACTATGGCAAATGTATCCTCAAGTAACGGTCTCGAAAAGTATCCGAAGCTGCGGTTTCCGGGGTTTG
>CAJTLR010000011.1:74665-82639 GCA_910577185.1 uncultured Acetatifactor sp. | reverse complement strand
AACCGGGGCCACGGGCCCTGCAGGAGCAGCAGGAGCCACGGGCCCTGCAGGAGCAGCAGGAGCCACCGGGGCCACGGGCCCTGCAGGAGCAGCAGGAGCAACCGGAGCCACGGGCCCAGCAGGGGAAGCAGGAGCGACCGGAGCCACGGGCCCCGCAGGAGTAGCAGGAGCGACCGGAGCCACGGGTCCCACCGGACCTACGGGAGCAACCGGACCAGCAGGTATAGCATCAGCAGGAAAAATGCTCTTCTTTTATTCAGAAGCGCCGACTACGATGTCAACGACTGAGAACGGTCTCCCAGGCGTGCAGGCTTTGGTCGGTTTTGGCTCCAGCGGACAGGGACCCGCGCCGTTAAGCTCTACGATAAACTTGGAAAATCTAAACGGATATGTTAGCGCTTTTTACTTTACGGTTCCTTTCGCAATTGAGATCAATGGCCTGATTGCTTTTTTCCATACCATTCCCTTGTCCTTTCAGACGATCCCTACTGTTACGATAAGGGCACAGCTTTACGAGGCCAGGGAGACGAGTAATGTATTTTCACCTATTGAAGAAACGATGGTTACCCTGACGCCCTCCATTACTGATGCAACGCCCGAGGGGACTCTGTTGAGAGGCGAGGTCAGCACGAACAGACCGGTAGAGAAGAACACAAGGCTGATGCTGGTATTTACTGCAACTTCAAGCGGATCAGGTAAGGTTGACGCAATCTTGGGATATGCAAAGGCCAGCATGGCTTACACCTGACATTTCAAGATAAGAATCCATAAAAGCCATATAATGTATCCCGGAGGCTGCGGTCAACGGAACCTCCGGGATCACGCTGCATTTCGTATTCCGGCTGTAAAAGCCTAAAAGTAAAAATACTTTTCCGGTCAGGCTTTTATGATGTCATTTTCCTGCCACGGCGTAATGCTGTGGCTTTTTGCCGGATGGAACCAGGAGGGAAAGAGAGGAGACTTTATTATCCCATATATTGTTTCTGCCGGGGGAACTTACGAAAAGGTGCTATCCGATTTTAAACGGCCTGAAATAGTGTCTGCTAAAAAGGGAAGCGTATTTGAAAAGTTAAAGAAGAAACAGGAAATTAAGGAAACGTGGGCAGTGCGCGGAAAACGGGCAGTAAAAAACCCCGCTTATCGGGGTTTTAAGAGGCGCAGACCGGATTTGAACCGGTGCGTACTGGTGTTGCAGACCATTGCCTTACCACTTGGCTACTGCGCCATATATAAAATGACTCCAACGGGAATCGAACCCGTGTTACCGCCGTGAAAGGGCGATGTCTTAACCGCTTGACCATGGAGCCGTATCATACGTACTGTCCCACTGTATAAAAATATTACCAATTGGTACGGTACGACCCGGTCAATGCCGGTAATTTTAAATGAAATATAAACAACTAACTTTCAAGCATACCCTAACAACCTGACGAAGAATATATTACCACAAACACCCACATTTGGCAAGAGAAATTTTTAAGTTTTTGCGATATCTTTTTTTAAGCTTTTTTAAGGCTTTTTTTAATACTTGTTCTCCATGTCCTGTCGGTCATTTCATGGCATTCGGAAAGTATCCTGCAGCAAATGGATTAACATATTTTGTTTTTCAGCCGAAAAAAGGAAAAGGAGGTTTGCCTGTAAAGGCGGGGTAAGGCGACTGCCAAGAGGTCCCTTGACAATCTGAAATGCAAGGAGGAACATATTTATGGTAATGCAGATAAATGGAAACTATGATGAGTTTGAACTGACTATCCAGAAAGTGTAAAGGAAAAGCAGGCTGACCCGGGGGTGGAAAAGGTAAAAGAAGCGGGGAGGGCTGCGAGAGCAGCGGTGGTGTTCTCCAGCGGGAAATTCCGGCATCTCCGCAGGAACATCGTGCAGAAAGGATATAAATTTTTTCACAAATATCATAAAAAATGTGACCGGAAGAGTCTGTTTGCTGTGTATTATAATAGAAGCACGTTTTTTGTAAGTTTCTGCTGCCCTGCGGAAAGGAGAATCCCATGGACGATAAACAGATTCTGGATTTATATTGGGCGCGTTCGGAAAGCGCGATCTCGGAAAGCATGAGAAAATATGGAAGATACTGTCACTTTATCGCGTACAACATACTGCACAACGCTGAGGACAGCGAAGAATGCGTC
This sequence comes from uncultured Acetatifactor sp., assembly GCA_910577185.1. Taxonomy (GTDB): domain Bacteria; phylum Bacillota; class Clostridia; order Lachnospirales; family Lachnospiraceae; genus Acetatifactor. Next base: position 80,495 of record CAJTLR010000011.1, on the reverse strand, counting down.
AGTGAAACCTGGCTGAAGGCATGGAACAGCATGCCGCCGCATCGTCCCGGACGATTATCCGCTTTTCTGGGCAAAATCACCCGCCATCTGTCCCTGAACAGATATCAGCATTGCAATGCCGAAAAGCGGGGCAGCGGGCAGATAACGCTGGCATTGGACGAGCTGCAGGAGTGTGTTCCGGCCGCCGGTTCCGTGGAACAGATTGTGGAAGAGATGACCCTGACGGACATTCTGAACCGTTTTCTGGCTTCCCTGGGTGCGGAAACAAGAACTATTTTCATGCGGCGATACTGGTATCTGTGTTCTGTCAGGGAAATCGCGGATGATCTGCATATCGGCGAAAGCAAAGTAAAAATGACGCTGCTTCGGTCACGAAACCAACTCAAAGCCCTTTTGGAGAAAGAAGGTGTCGGCTTATGAAAAAAGAAAATATTTCAAGAGAGGAACGTATTTTGAATGCACTGGGAGAGGTGGACGAAAAATATATCGCGGAAGCGGCACCTGCCGGGAAAACCGGCGGCAAAATCACATGGCTTAAATGGGCAGCACCGGCAGCATGTGCCATTCTGCTTGTGTCAGCGGGGATCCGGTTTCTTCCGGCTGTGCTTTCCGGCGGCTTTCCGGACAGCTCCGGCCCTCATTCATCCGGGCATGGGGCAGAGAACGGCGAGGCCGGCCTTCCCATGCTCACTGTCTCTGAGAACAGCTACGAAAGCATGGGCTATGAAGGCTATATGGCTTATGACATATCCGATCTGACCAATGCCAATCCCTGGGATAAAACCTGGGAATTATCCACGCTGCCGGTCTATCGGAACACGCTGTCCCATGATACGGATTTTCTTGTATCCGGTACAGATTTTGAGGCCATGGAAGCGTTTCTGCTGGAAATTGCAGAACGGCTCCATATGGATACCGATACTCTGGAAGTGAAAGACAATGCTCCGGATGACGAGGAGCGGGCCATTATTACAGAAAAGTTTGAAGGCAAGGTTCCCGAGGGATATTTCAATCCCACAGAGCTTGTGGCGCAGGAAAATAATATCAAAATAGAAGTGGATATATCCATGACTGCCACCATCACTTTCGAACCTGCCATCTCACTCCCCGAAGACTGCCATTTTTCCCATTATTCCTCCTATGAAGATACCCTGGCGGTGGCTGAATATCTGCAGGAAACGTATTCTGATCTGATAAATATGGACGAACCCCTGATAAACATACACGGCGGAGACTATAACATCTATCGCCAGCAGATGTATCATATTGCATTTTTCAACGCAGCCGAAAGTCTCACGGAGCGGATTCTCAACTATCAGTTTTACCAGGTCGCTTTCTATTGTGATGATGAGGGGCGGCTTAACATGGCCAGGGTCTTCCGGCCGGATTTGTCCCACAAGGCAGGGGATTACCCCATAATCTCCGAGGAAGAAGCCACAGAGCTGCTGCTGAAAGGAAATTATATCACCACTGTCCCCTGCGAAATGCCGGGTCAGAAATATATCGCCAAAACAGAACTGGTATACCGGAGTGGAAAATACGAGGAATACTATATGCCCTATTACCGATTTTATGTAGAACTGCCTGAAATGGAATGGGAGGACGGTCTGAAAGATTACGGTGCTTACTATGTTCCCGCCGTACGGCAGGAATACCTTACCAATATGCCTGTGTGGAAGGGCGAATTTAACTGAGAGGGGCAGCCGCCCTGCCCCGCGAATTGTTCAGAAGAAGCTGCAATGGAGCTGCCGCATGACGTGTTTTTGTGCGGCGGTTCTGCTGTGAATCACAGGAGGAATCTGCTTTTGTCATCTGCGGGTTCCGCGTAAATCTGCCACACGGAAAATTACCGTTTTCGCTGCCTGATTATATGGAAGGCGGAAGGAAAACTTATAAAAAATCTGTATCCGAGGATAAATGTATAAGATTTTACATACAGATTTCCGATAATAAAAGTGACAATATATTTCGGTATGGAAGCAAAAACAGATTCCATAAGAGGTATGCAGGATTTATGTCAGACAAGTACTGTGGTGAAGGGCTGAATATCTGTGGGATGCTGCGCATGCCGGAAAGCGGATGTACCAGTGCAAAAGACTATACAGACAGATAAAAAGTATGTGACATAAGCTGACACAGGGAGGCAGACTTGTAAAACGGCAGTAGATATGATGCTGACCATATCATTGTTTTGCGGGGAAGATTGCTATGGACAGGAAAATGGCTGTAAACGAAAAAGAGTATGAAATACTTAAATTATTAGGAAAGGGAAAAGGCGGGTATTCTTATCTGGCAACCGATGGAACACAAAGATATGTTTTAAAGCAAATTCACCATGAACCTTGTGATTTTTACCAGTTTGGAAATAAGATTCAGGCAGAAATAAACGATTACCACCGACTGAAAAAAATCGGGATAAAAATTCCTGCCATGATAGATGTTGATATAAAAAATGAGCGTATTTTGAAAGAGTATGTTGACGGTGATACCATTTACGAGTTGGTTCTGCAGGATAAGATGAAACCAGTCTATGTTGACCAGTTGCGCGGTATGTGCGATTTGCTATATGCTGCCCGCACAAACATAGATTATTTTCCCACAAATTTTGTGGTACAGAATGGAGAAATTTATTATATTGACTTTGAGTGCAATGAATACATGGACGAATGGAATTTTGAAAATTGGGGCATTCGATATTGGTCAAAAACTCCTGAGTTCCTGCAATATGTGAAACAACATTCATGACAGATTCTGAAAATATGTTTTGTGTTTTTTCCCGGGAGATGATAAGGTTTCTTTGTAGACAGGCATGCCGGAAATACTGCGGCTTTGTAGAAGTCTGCTTCTGATGGGGCGTTTTCGCAGCGGTACATGTTTTTTGCCGGATATGACAAATTTAAGGAAAGCTGGGGGCTTGAGCATGATAAAAAATAGGATGAAAGAGTACCGGGCCAGATATGACATGAAACAGGAGGATCTGGCAAAGCTGGTGGGTGTGCGCAGAGAAACCATAGGGAACCTTGAAAAAGGCAGATACAATCCCTCATTGGCCCTGGCGTGGAATATTGCAAAGGCATTTCATGTCACAATTGAAGAAGTCTTCACGGTAGAATAACGGAAAGAAAAGAAAAATAATTACCGGAAAAGGACAGACCCGGGGCGGCCAGCGCTCCCGGGTCGTTTGTGTACAAAACAGAAGGGAAACAGTATGTTACATTCTGCCGGAACTGCGGCTGACCGACAACAGTTTCTGGCGCATTTCATCCTCGATCCGTACCAGTTCCTGCTCGGCGCTGCGTCTCTTGGCCCGCCCGTCTTCCTGAATTTTCATGACTTCATCCAGAGTGCTGATCAGGGTTTTGTTGGTGGCGGTGAGGGTCTCAATATCCACAATACCGCGTTCGCTTTCCCTGGCTGTCTCGATGGTGGCAATTTTGAGGGTTTCCGCATTTTTCTTCAGAAGGGCATTGGTCATGTCAGTCACTTCTTTCTGGGCCCTGGCAGCTTCGGAGGAGTGGTTTAAACCAATGGCGATCACCATTTGGCTTTTCCACAGGGGAATGGTATTGACAAGCGTGGACTGTATTTTTTCCGACATGGCGGTGTCATTGCTCTGGATCAGACGGATCTGGGGAGCCATCTGCATGGAGATGGTCCGGGTCAGCTCCAGGTCATAAATCTTTTTCTCAAAACGTTCACACATGGACGCGTAATCGTTTGCCGCCTGGGTATCCTCCGGCAGTCCGCTTTGTTCTGCCTTTGCCAGGAGTTTGGGAAGTTCCACCGTGCGGGCCTGCTCCAGCTTCTGCTTGCCGGCCAGGATGTACATGGACAGTTCCTTGAAGTAATTCAGGTTCAGCTCATACATTTTGTCCAGCATGGCGGCGTCTTTGAGCAGGGTCACCTGATGATCTTCCATCACTTTACAGATCCGGTTGATATTGCCTTCCGCCTTGTCGTACTTTATCTTGAGATTATCCAGTTTGCTTGTACCTTTCCGGAAAAATCCCAGAATACCCTTTTCTTCTTCTTCGTTGAAATCTTTCAGCTCCGCTACCACTCCCGCCAGCATCTGCCCGATTTCACCCATATCCTTGGTGCGCACATTGTTCAGGGCATTTTCCGAGAAATCCGCAATTTTTTTCTGGCTGCCGGCGCCGTACTGCATGACCAGCTGTGTGTTGGTGATATCGATCTGGGCGGCAAAATCATCCACCATTTTCTGTTCCTGAGGGGTCAGCACCACTTCGGGAACCTTGGTTTCTTCTTCTTTTACCGTGGGTGTCTGTGCAGGCTCCGCTGCCGCCCCGAAGGGTTCAAAGGTCAGGGAAGGTGCTTCCTTTAACATTTCATCTAAATTATCACTCATTTGCTGTTCCTCCATTTATATATTTGGTGATGAAGTAATGGGTATGTACCAAAACTCCCAAAGGACTGTGTGTGGTCAGGATTCTTTGCCAAAGGCCGCAAAGTCCATCTCCCGGGTCAGGCCTTCCTTGGCCAGCATGGTCTTCAGGACCTGGGCATCCGTGGTCACGTCAAATACGGTGTCCCGGAACAAATTATTTAAAAGTTCCCGGAAAGCCTGGTTGATAGTATCCAGGGTGTTCTCTATCTCCGCCTTGGCCTTGATGATATCCTCCCCCGGGGCGCTGATGCGGTCAAATGTTTCATAGGATTCCACCAGCTTCAGGGTGGTGGGGAGATAGTAGTTCATGAGTTTGTGCATCCGCTCCATGAGTTCGGGATGCTCCTTAACACTTTCAAAAATATCTTTCAGCAGATTTTCCAGACAGAACAGTTTGGCGGAAATCCCTTCGCCGGGGATGCGGTCGTTCAGATCCCGCAGCTTGCGGATATATTCCATGCCTTCCGATACCATGGTGTGAAGTTCGGAAGCCTGTTCCCTGGATACCTCCGGCGCAGGCTGCGGAGCCTGGGAATGTTGCCTGTCCTCCAGCGCCCGCCGGTTTTCCAGTTCCCGTATCCGCCGGTTATTTTCGGCTTCCAGATATTGTCTGTAAACCTCATCGTTCAGCATAAAGCAGGTTTTCTGCTGATCCAGATGTCCTTCCGGGAAAATGCCCAGAGCCAGCATTTTTTCCAGATCCCGGATCACATATCCCTCACTTTTTCCGGTGCCCTTTGCCAGATTTTCAATCTGTCCGTACACCCGGTAATCGCAGAGCTGGAGATACCGTTCGGCACGTTTCAGGCGTTTTTTCTGGCCGATGCCGAAACGTATCATGCCGTAAAAAACTGTCAGGAATAACAGATTGACGACCCATCCGCCGAAAGTGGTCTCACCGGACAGCAGGACAAATACCCGTATCAGGGTTACAAGACCGGTGATGCCCAGGCCGATTCCGCCGAATACCTGGTAAAGGACATTGGATACATGGCCGACCTTTTTGATTTTGATAGAAGGAAGATTTCTGCGCCGTGTCTGCTGCTGCAGTTCCTGCCTGCGCTGCTGTTGCTTTTTCCATTCCCTTTCCTGGGCGCGGATCTTCCATATGGGGATATCTGTCTGGCCGTAAGTTTGATTTTCCTGCCCGGGGCTGTCCGTGCCGGCGCCGTAAGTATCCTGGGAGTTTCCCGGCCTGATGCCCAGGGAAATGTGTTTTCCCATTTCGCTCACGGCATCCGTCACTGTCTGGGAAACCAGATCGTTCAGGTTTTTAAAGTCGCCGCTCTGCAGGGCATCGGCCAGGGCGCTTTTGATCTGTTCCCCGGTATGGTTCCAGTTACGATTCTCGCTCATGTATTTTAACCTCGTTATGTTTAAAATCTGTCAAAATTCTTTTCCTTTATTATTGCACAACGGAGC
>CAJTLR010000011.1:0-74649 GCA_910577185.1 uncultured Acetatifactor sp. | reverse complement strand
ATTTTCTTAAGAAAAACAAAATATTTATGCCGCGGCAATGAGGTTTCCGGCGGGAAAAAGCAGAGCAAAAATCTTGCACAATCAGGCGCAGGTGTATATAATAATAATTAGGTTTACCGAGAGGTTTCGGGCATGGAACCAGCGCCGCGGAAGCGGAAAAGCCGCCGGAGGATGGTTTTGGCCGCCGGCCGGACATATGAGAGAGAAAAGGAGAAGCTATGAGCATAAGAATCGGGATTATGGGTTATGGAAATCTGGGACGCGGTGTGGAATGTGCCGTCCGGCAGAATCCGGACATGGAGCTGAAGGCAGTGTTTACCAGAAGGAATCCGGAGCATGTGAATATTTTGACAAAAACGGCAAAAGTCTGCCATGTGGATGAGGCAGAGGCCTGGCAGGACGCATTGGACGTGCTGATTCTCTGCGGGGGCAGCGCCACGGATCTTCCGGAGCAGACTCCCCGGTATGCAGGGCTTTTTAACGTGGTGGACAGTTTTGATACCCACGCCAGGATTCCGGAACATTTTGCGGCGGTGGATGCGGCCGCGAAGGAGGGCAGAAAGACCGCGGTGATTTCCGTGGGCTGGGATCCGGGCATGTTTTCCCTGAACAGAATGTATGCCAATGCGATTTTGCCGGAGGGCAAGGACTATACTTTCTGGGGACGGGGGGTGAGCCAGGGGCATTCTGACGCCATCCGCCGTATCCCGGGCGTGAAGGACGCAAAGCAGTACACCATCCCGGTGGAAGGTGCGCTGGCCGCCGTGCGGGCGGGGGAAAATCCGGAACTGACCACCCGGCAGAAACACACAAGGGAGTGCTTTGTGGTGCCCGCGGAAGGCGCGGATACGGCAAAGATAGAGGAAGAGATCAAAACCATGCCCAACTATTTTGCGGATTATGACACCACCGTGCATTTTATCAGCCAGGAAGAGCTGGAGCGGGACCACGGCGGGATTCCCCACGGCGGCTTTGTGCTGCGCAGCGGTGTCAGCGGATGGGAGAGGGAAAATCATCATTTGATAGAATACAGCCTGAAGCTGGATTCCAATCCGGAGTTCACGGCCAGCGTGATCGCGGCGTATGCCCGGGCGGCCTGCCGGATGTCTGCCGAAGGGATAAAAGGCTGCAAGACGGTCTTTGACATACCGCCGGCTTACCTGAGCGCAAAAAGCGGGGAAGAGCTGCGTGCCTCCATACTGTGAAAATCCCCGGGGCCGGCAGGGCATGTGCGCCGGGAACAAAAAAGGCCAAGGCGGCATTTTTTTGAAGCAATGTGCAGGATTTACAGGAGCCGGAAATAAAATGGAAATGATCAGGGCATACTGATGCCATGATGAGAAAAAAGACATTACACCGGTTTGATTATTACGTTTTATTGTTTTTCGCACTGTCATTCATTGGCTGGGTCTGGGAAGTGGCCCTGTATTTCTGTACCAGCCATGCCTTTATCAACAGAGGCGTGTACAGGGGACCCTATCTGCCGATTTACGGGGCCGGAGGAATTCTGCTGAGCCTGCTGCTCCGCTCCCTGGGCCGGCGCCCCCCTGTGGTATTTTTATTGTCGGCCCTGATTTGTTCCGTGCTGGAATATCTGACCAGCTATTTCCTGGAATTTCTATGGGGAATCAGATGGTGGGATTACAGCGGGCATACCCTGAACCTGCATGGGAGAGTCTGCCTGCTGGGAGCGATGGTTTTCGGGCTTGGAGGCACGGCACTGGTCTGTGTGCTGCTGCCTTTTTATGATAAGATTTATCCCAGGATACCGGAAAAGTGGCGTATTGTGATCTGCCTTCTTCTGCTGGGAATTTTTGTGGCAGACGCTACCTACTGCGCCGTGCGCCCCAACACGGGGATGGGGATCACAGGATAGGGCCGGGGCGGCTCCAAACAGGGAGGGAAATTGTGACGGCAGGAAGCGGCGGCCGGGAAAAGGAGAAAAGCTCCCTGAAGACAGGGAAAATTTATAGATAAAGAGGTAATGTTATGGGACAGGAATTTATAAAACCTCCGGTTGAGGTGAGATACCGGGAGGAGCTGGAAGCGTTGAGAAACACCGATACGGGGAAGCGGCCGGAGAACTGGCAGATGTCGCCCCGGGCGGTGAGGACTTTTATCCTGGGGAGCCCCAGGCCCATAGTCTGGGGAGGGAAAGAAATAACGGTAGAAAAGAAGTATTTCGGCAATGATGCGCTGGTGGAGCGGTGTATTGTGACCCTGGCAGGAAACCGGGGACTGATGCTGGTGGGGGAACCGGGCACGGCCAAGACCATGCTGTCGGAGTTTCTGTCGGCGGCCATAAGCGGGGTCAGCACAAATACCATTCAGGGCACGGCGGGCACCACGGAGGACATGATCAAATATTCCTGGAATTATGCCCTCCTTCTGGCCAAGGGGCCCGGCAGGGATGCCCTGGTGCCGTCACCTTTGTATGTGGGCATGGAAAAGGGAATTCTCACAAGATTTGAGGAGATCACCAGGACGCCCGCAGAGATTCAGGACAGTCTGATCAGTGTTCTCAGCGATAAGGTGCTGAATGTGCCGGAGCTGGGGGACGAGGGATTTTTGTTTGCCAGGCCGGGCTTTAATGTGATCGGCACTGCAAATACCAGGGATAAGGGTGTCAATGAGATGAGCAGCGCCCTGAAGAGACGCTTTAACTTCGAGACGGTCATGCCTGTCAGGGAAGCGTCCATGGAAAAACGGATTATCATCAATGAAGTAAACAAACTGGCGAAGGAAAGCCATATCGCAGCCGAGGCAGACGAGGATGTGGCAGAAATTCTCGCGTCTACATATCATGAACTCCGGGAAGGAGTCTCTTCCTATGGACACCGGATCGACAAGCCGTCTTCCGTGATGAGCACGGCCGAAGCCGTTTCCGTGTACTATCAGGCAATGATCACAGGATATTATTACGGGGATGGCACCCTGAGCATGGACAGTCTGGTGCAGAACCTGGTGGGAGCAGTTTCCAAGGAAAATAAAGATGACCTGGAAAAGGTAAAGGGGTATTTTAACACTGTCATCAAGGACAAGAGCAGCAAAGAGGGTGGATTATGGAAAGAATATTACGAAGCGAGGAAATGGCTGAGATAATCCTGCTTCCCGTCCGCCATCATTCCCCGGCCTGCGCCATGCACGTGAGCAGGATGATCGAGAGCCTCCGGCCCGGTGTCATTCTGGTGGAAGGTCCGGAGAATGCCGGTTCCCTGATTCCGGTGATGGTACATGAGGAGACGAAAGCGCCTTTTGCCATCTATTATTCCTACCATGACGCGGAAGGCCTGATCTCGGAAGAAAAAGAGCATTATAAATGCTATTATCCCTTTCTGGACTACTCACCGGAACTGGCGGCATTCCGGACAGGGGAACGGCTTGGAATCAGGACGGCGTTTATCGATCTGCCCTATGGGGACATTCTTGCGGCGTCCCAGGCGGGAAAAGGGCTTTTAAAGAAAGACGAGGAAAAAAACAATTATAATGATGATTATCTGCTTTCCCGGAATGCTTATCTGAAGCAGCTGTGTGAAAATACGGGAATGCGCAGTTTCGACGAATTCTGGGAAAAGTACTTTGAATTGAACGGCATTGCCAGGGAGAGCGGGAAGTGGTTTGAGGATCTGCTGACTTACTGCCGGCTGGCAAGGGAAAATACACCGGAGGAGGAAATGGAAGCGGACGGATGTCTTGCCAGGGAGGCTTTTATGGCAGGGCAGATCAGAAGGTATGCCGCCGGGGAAAAGAATTCCAATGCTCCGGTGCTGGCGGTGACGGGGGGTTTTCACACCCCGGGACTGAAGGCCCTGCTGGAGGCAGGGGAAAATGCCGGGGAAGGAACGGAAAAAAGCGCAGAACCACAGAAGAAAAAAGGCCAAAACGGACAGAAGAAGGGAATGGTGCCGGGGAAGGACCAGGGGGTTTACCTGATGCCCTATTCCATGGAAGCGGCAGACGCCCTGAACGGATATGCCAGCGGAATGCCTTTTCCCGGATTTTACCAGAAGATATGGGAGAGGCTGCAGGAGCAGGACTTCGGGGAAGCGGCGCCTTATGAGGAAGCGGTGCTGGATATGATTGTGGCTGCCGGGAAGGAAACCAGACGCAGGGAAGGGTATCTTTCCACGTATGACGAAATCTGCGCCTGTGCCATGGCCAGGGGGCTGGCCCTGCTCCGGGGCAAGAGGGAACCGGGAGCTTACGAATTGCTGGATGCGGTGCTGTCTTCTTTTGTGAAAGGGGAATATACCATTGCCACGGACGCTCCCATGCGGATACTGCGAAAGGCCATGACGGGAAGGACAGTGGGGGCTTTGTGCCGTCAGGCAGACGTGCCGCCCATTATCCATGACTTTACGGACCAGTGTAAAAGATTCGGCATGAAAACCGGCTCCACCCTGGAGTCCGAGGTTACATTGTCCATTTTTTCCAATCAGAAACACCGGCAGACCAGTATGTTTTTCAACCGGATGCTTTTTCTGAAGACGGCGTTTGCCAGAAAGATAAAAGGGCCCAATCTGCAGCTGAAAAAGGACCGGAACCTGATGCGGGAGATCTGGAAGTATAAATGGAATGTGCAGGTAAATTCGGCCCTGATCGAGGTATCGGTGTACGGCGCCACCATAGAGGAGGCTGCCGCGGGCCTGGTCAGGGAGGAGCTGAAAAAAGAGCTGGGCGCCAGGGAAAGCGCGCAGCTTCTGACCCAGGTGTTTGAGATGGGGCTGCGGGAGCAGCTGGAAGCCGTGTACGCAAGAGTGCATGAGCTGATGCTTCTGGACACGGATTTTTATTCGCTGGCAGATGCCCTGAAATCCCTGATGATGATGGAGGAACTGGGAGATCTGTACGGAACAAAGATGGAATTTGGGGAACTGATTCACATTGGTTGCCGGAAGCTGGTCCTGCTGCTTCCCGGTATGGCGAAAATCAAGGACGAGGACCTGGGCAGGGGGATGAATGTGCTGAAACTTCTGTATCAGGTTACCGGCAGGGGAGAAGGCGCTTTTGCCCAGGAACGGGAGGACTACTGCCGGACACTGGAAGCGATGACGGGGGATCCGGAGATTCATGCGGGAGTCAATGGCTGCATTCACGGAATTCTTTACGGAGGCGGCAGGGAGTCGGCGGAAGCCGTGGAAGTGGTCTGCAGGGGGTATCTCACAGGAACCGAGAGGCAGCTGGCCTGCACGGCGCAGTTTTTCCGCGGACTGTTTTTTACGGCCAGGGATCTGGTTTTTATCGGGGAACAGTTTATCGGGATGCTGGATGCATTTTACGGCCGTGTTTCGGAAGAGGAATTTATGGAACTTCTGCCGGAACTGCGTATGGCGTTTACCTATTTTACCCCCAGGGAGACCGACCGGATCGCCGGCATGGCCGCAGGGCTTCACGGTAAGGGCAGGGGTGACATTCTGGATAGGACGGAGATTCTGCCGGAATGGTATTCCTATGGTAAGGAACTGGACGGGTATGTGCGCGGCAGGATGGATTCCGGGGAAAATGCCCGGGGATGAATCGGCGTGACGGTCCGGGCGGCGGTGATTTTCAGCCGCGGACTGTCTTGGGAAAGGTTGGGTATATGGCTGACGAGCAGGAAATTTTAAACCGCTGGAGGCTTGTCCTTGGTAAATATTCCCAGGGACAGATTGCATTTTCCTCCGGTGAACTGAAATATATGGACATGGAAAATGTGCTGGATTATCTGTATTCCAGGGAATACGGGGAGGAGCAGGAACTGCGGAAGGAGCGGGGCGGCGGCAGCGAGGGAAGCCGGCTCACCGTTCCTTCCTGGCTGCATCAGATCAAAAAGCTGTTTCCCAGGCAGACGGTGGAGGTTCTGGAGCGTCATGCCCTGGAAAAGTACGGGATGACGGAACTTCTCACGGATCCTGAGGTATTGCGCAAACTGGAGCCGAATAAGGAACTGCTGAAAACCATATTGGAACTGAAAGGCATGATGAAGGGGGAAGTACTGGATCTGGCCAGGGAGATTGTGCGGAAGGTGGCGGAGGAAATTGCCAGGAAGCTGGAGCAGCAAGTGCGGATTTCCTTTTTCGGACAGATCAACCGGAATGCCAGCAGCCCGGTGAAATCTGCGCGGAATCTTGACATGAAGAAAACCATCCGCATGAACCTAAAGAATTATGACAGGGATCAGGAGCAGATTATCCTGAAAAATGTTTATTTTAATTCGCGGATGAAGAAATATAATCAGTGGCGGGTGGTTATCTGTGTGGACGAGAGCGGTTCCATGCTGGATTCCGTCATTCACAGCGCCATTATGGCAGGGATTTTTGCAAAACTTCCCATGCTGGACACAAAACTTGTGATATTCGACACCAATGTGGTGGATTTGAGCGGTTATGTGGAGGATCCGGTAGAAACCCTCATGAGTGTACAGCTGGGAGGCGGAACCAATATTGCAGGTGCCCTGTCTTACTGTGAGGGACTGATTGATTTTCCGTTTCGTACCATGGTGGTGCTTGTGACGGATCTCTACGAAGGGGCAGGGTACCAGAGGCTGTATGCCACTGCCAAAGGAATCATCGAAAGCGGTGCGAAGCTGGTGGTGCTGACGGCGCTGGATATGGATGCCAATCCCAATTATGACAGGAATGCGGCTGAGGTGCTTGCGGACATGGGGGCATATGTGGGAGCCATGACGCCGGAGGAACTGGCGGGCTGGGTAGGAAAAATGATAGCATAATGACGGTATTTCGGGCTTGCAGCGGCAGGGCCGGCGGCTGACCTGTCCTGGGAACACAGGACTGTATTGCAGGGAGAAGGTATGGACATTTGGATAGACAGGCTGGCAGATGTGGACGACGAATATCTGGTCGGCTTAAGCAATAAAGGGATTGTAAAAAGAGCTTATAAGGATAAAGAGGAAACTTGTGTGGAGGTGGATACTCCGGGGGAAGAGGCAGGTGTCAGGGTGGGAGATGAGACAGTGACGATACGTTTCCCACTGGGGGAAAGTAAGTGCAGCTGTCCCTCCAGAAGTATCTGCCGCCATGTGGTGCTGGCCATTCTGGCGTTACGGGAAAAGTGCCTGCAGAAGGGAGCCGGGGCAGGAGAAGAACCGGAGGAAGGAAAGCAGAGACCGACCGGGGAGCCGGAGGAGGATAGCGGAAGCCAGGGAGGAGCCGAAAGTGAGGAGCCCGGGGAGCCGGAGGAGGATAGCGGAAGCCGGGACGGAGCCTTGCGTGAGGTGTCCGGGCAGGGTGCAGGGAGCCAGGGAAGAGCCGAAAGTGAGGAGCCCGGGCAGGGTGCAGGAAGCCCGGGAGGAGCCGAAGGTGAGGAGCCCGGGGAGAGTGCAGGAAGCCGGGACGGAGCCTTGCGGGAGGCATCCGGGCAGGATACCGGAAGGGAAGGCGCCAAAGGGGAGGAAAGGGCAGACCGGGATGCCGGCCCGAAGCGACAGACGGCGGTATGGAAAGAAATAAACGAATATCCGTTTGAAAAGCTAAAAAAAACAATGGGCTCCCGGCAGTTTCAGGCTTTTGTGAACCAGGTACTGTCCGGAATCCGGCCGGGAATCCGCTCTTCCACGGTGGTTACGGTACAGCTTCCGGAGGCCGGTTTTGTGGTGAAGCTGCTGGCCCCGCTGGAGTATTCTTCCTGTACTTGTCATAAAAAAGAATTGTGTGTACATAAGGCGGCGGCCATTCTCTGGTGCCAGCTGGAGGCGGGAATCCTGACCCGGGAGACCTTGTCGGGAGAGATCACGGTAACACAGGAATTCCGCATGGACAGCATAAGGGAAGCCGCGGCACAGATGAAGGCTTTTCTGGAAGAACTCTTTGACACGGGGCTTTCCCGGACATCCCCGGATGTGCTGGACTACCTGGAAAGACTGGCGATTATCAGCCACAATGAGGGACTTGCCAGGTTTGAAGGGTATTTCCGGGCACTTTCCGATTCCTATGACCGGTATCTGGCCAGAAAGGCGGCTTTCAGGACGGAAGACCTGATGGCGCAGATGGCAAGGCTTTACCGGAGGGCAGATATGCTGCTGAAGGCCCGGGACAGCGCCGGGACGGCAAAGCTTGCGGGGGAATTTAAAGCGGACTATCTTCCGGTGGGGAATCTGGACCTGATCGGGATATCCATGGAACATTTTCAGAGTCAGAACGGTTATGAGGGAGAAACCATTTATTTTCTGGAAGAGAATACAAAAAAGTGGTATACCTACACCAATGCCAGGCCGGTATTTTATGATGCTCCCAAAAGAAGGGGGTACGCGGAAAAAAGCGGGGCGCCCTGGGGGCTGAATATTTCCTTTGAGAATCTCCTGAAAGTCAGGATTCACCTGACCGGGGCAAAATGCGATGACAGGAACCGGTTGTCCTCCAGTCAGGACACAAAGGGGGAGATTACAGGGGAAAAGGGGCTGTCCCTGGCAGATGTGGAAACCTGGTACTATCGGGATTTCGGAGATCTTTTTACGGAGCAGATAGGGAAACTGCAGAGAGAATGGCTTGGAGAGCAAAAAGAATCGGCGGCGGAGCTGGTTTTTGTCAGGCCTGCCGCCTGCGGGGAGGCAGTGTTTTCCCAGACCGGGCAGCAGCTGACCCTGCCGCTGTATGATGACAACAACAGGGAAATTGTGGTGGAAGTCACTTATTCCAAGCAGGAGGCCGGAACCATTCGCTATCTGGAGAGAATCCGGAAAAAGAAAATTCCTTGTTTCCTGGGAAAAATATATTTAAAAGAAGGTCGGGTGCGGATGTATCCGGTGGATCTGCCGGACATCGCGGAGCAGGAAGACGCGGACGACATTGCAGAGGAAACGGAGAGCCCGCAGGATGCGGATAACCTGGACAGGGATTATCTGCAAAGCGGCATGGAGGGGATGGAAATTTCCGCCGGCCATAAGTCAAAATACCAGGTTATGGAGGATCTGGCCGGTGAAATCCTTTCCCAGATGGAAGATTTGTACCAGAGCGGCTTTGGCACAGTCCATGACAGCACCTGGAAGGACATTCAGAAGACGGCGGGACTCACCGCCCAGTATGGTATGGCTTATCTGTCGGAATTGCTTTCTTCTCTGGCCGGGGAGATTGCCGCGGGCCGTCACCAAATGCGAAAGAGGACGGCGGCCATGACGGAAATTTATGTGAAAATCATGGAGTACTTATATCTGCTGGGACAGAAAGCCGCCTATGACAAGGGTGCGCATTTTTACTCCCGGGGCAATGAGGCAGACAGCCATGCTTACAGAGGATAGAGCAGCAGTTTTCATATAACAGGCCAGTTGCCATAAAGACGATACAGATTCAGAACCATGTATGTCCGCTGCAGGGAGCAGGGCTGTCATGGAGCGTCATAAATGTATGGAGAAAAATTGCCGCGGACGGCAAAGAAACAGGAGGCATAACATGATCAATCCACAAAATCAAAGAGTCACAAAAATGGTAGAAGTTCTGGAGCAGACGAATCTGTTTTCGGCAGATGAAATGACCCTGATAGAAGACTATCTGTCCGGAAACGAACAGGAGGAAGCGCTGGAAAAGCTCACTTTCCATGATCTGACCACGGTGCCGGACAGTGTGTCGTCAAAGATGAGATCCCTGGCTTATGACCTGGTGAACAAGGGAAGGGAGGAAGAGGCCGGTAGACTGGGCAGGCTTCTTTTCGCCGTGGGGCAGTCCACCTGCCATGAAATGATGCCATCACAGAGTTATTATTCGTTTGACAAAGACAGTATTCTGGTGCCGGAGCCGGAAAAAAAGGCGGCGGTTTATGCCGCGAAAATCGGTATGAATGAATACCAGATCAACCGTTTTGCCCTGCCGAACCTGGTGAAACTGGCAGACAATGACCCTGAGATTCTCAAAAAAGCCATGAATTACCAGAAGAACAACTATGAGAACGGCAGGCTTATGCTTTACACCGTATATTTTAAAATGAAATACAAAAATGTGAGGCTGGTGGAGAAAGGAACCGATGGCAAAACCGGCGGATTTTTGGCGGGGATGGGAAAGATGCTGGGAATAGGGGAAAGCAATGAGGAACCCGTGATGGAGCTGGACGCCAGGGATGCAGTCCTGCTGAAGCAGTATGGGGACATTCTGGTAAACAGCCTTCCCAGTCTCTTAAAGCGGGCTCCCCGGCTGGAGCTGGATGAAATTTCCAATGCCGTGGGCCGGGATAAGGTGGATGACAGGATTCTGAAGATGGTGCGTTCTTACTCCGGAGCGGACCGCTTTATGCTGCGCATTCTGGGGGGATGTGCTTTTGTCAATTTCCGTCAGTCCGTCTGCCTGGGAAATATTCTGAAGATATGCCTTGCGGCGGACACGGAAATGATGCTGGACATTATGGAAAATATGGATCTGCGCGGAGAATTGGACGAAATAGGCGGGGAATTTGACATCCTGTTTGGCATAGACTGCAGAAAGCTCATCAAATGGGCCGCCGCAAAGGGAAAGAACAGAATTCTGAAGAGTCAGTTCGGACGGAACCGGGAAGTCTATCTGCAGTATATGAACACTGCCGATTTTGATACGTTTAACCGGATGAACGTAATCGTGGGCAAGCTGGATCCGGCTTTGTACCGGGAACGAAAGGAGAAGGAAATTTTCCGGCAGCAGACCAAGGTGGTGGAGGCATTTCTGCAGACTGCGGATGCAAAAGTGCAGCAGGAAGTGCGGGATTACCTGAAGGGAGAGAAAGGAATCGAGACACTTTATGCCATTTCGGATACTTTGCGGGGAAACAATAACTACCGCTGGGGAGGGAAACACTGGGGCATTCTGCAGAGTTACCAGCAGGGCTATGGCCATGATGCGCTGAGTAATCGCTGCGAGGCTTTTCTGATGCTTTGCGGGGCATTCTGCAATACCAACAGTCTGCGGGAGGCCGGTGAAGTCAGGGAAGACAGGGTCAGGCGGCTGTTTTCCGCGGTGGATTCGGAGAAACTAAGCCTGAAATACCAGCTGGACGGTTATGCGGATGCTTTTGACTCCCTGTACATGGACAAATGGAAGGAAGCGCTGAAAAATGCGGCAAAAGAAGTTTTCCGCGGTTATCTGGAACAGCGCCGGGACGAGACGGTTACCGCTTTCCGGGAGGCCGGCAGCACAGGCAGATGCTTCGGCATTCAGATGCTGGCTGCTTCACCGGAAGAAAATAAGGCGGTGATTCTCGGATTTTCCCAGGACACTTCCAAGGCGGTGAAAGAAGAACTGCTGCAGGTGCTCTACGGGCAGAAAAACTGGGAAGAGGATGTTCTGAAGCTGCTGGCATCCAAAAAGGCCGGGGAACGGGAGATCGCCATCCGTGTGCTGACAAGATGGGACAGCGAAAAGTATACAGCGGTACTGACGGAGAGTCTGGAAAAGGAGAAGAACGGAAAAGTCAGGTCGCTGCTGGAAACGGCGCTTCAGGTAAACAGCCACAGCGGAAACGGGGGAGGAAAGGCCATCACACAGGAAGACCTGGTGAAGGAACTGCACAAGGGGAATAAAAAACGTTCCCTGGCATGGGCATATGAGACGCCTTTTTCCAAGGTACATAAAAAAGATGGCCAGGAGGCAGAGGAGGAGTATCTGCAGGCGATTTTCCTCAGTTATGCTGCCATGTCGCCCTGCGGGGTAAGCCCCAGTGCGGCGGTTCTGGCAGAGGCGCTGGATGAGAAAGAATTTGCGGTATATGCAAACGAACTGTTCGACAAGTGGATGGAGGCGGGAGCGGAGTCCAAAAAGAGATGGGTGCTTTATGCGGCGTCCATTCACGGGGGAGACGACATTGTGAAAAAACTCCATCATCAGATTCAGGAATGGCCCCTGGCCGCCAGAGGCGCCATAGCCTCCGAGGCCGTACAGGCGCTGGCCCTGAATCCGCAGCCGCAGGCACTTCTGATTGTGGACGGTATTTCGAGGAAATTTAAATTCAAACAAGTGAAGGCGGCCGCCGGGAAAGCCCTGGAATTTGCCGCTTCCCAGCTGGGAATCACCACGGAAGAACTGGCGGACAGAATTGTTCCGGATCTGGGCTTCAACGAAAATATGGAGCGGTGTTTTGATTACGGCGAACGGAAGTTTACGGTAGCCATAACCACTGCCCTGGAGATCGAAGTTTTTGACGAGAACGGGAAAAAACTGAAAAATCTTCCTGCGCCGGGCAAGCGGGATGACGAGACAAAGGCACCTGCCGCCTACGAAGAATTCAAGCAGATGAAAAAGCAGATGAAGACCACGGTGGCGAGCCAGAAAATGCGTCTGGAGATGGCATTGTCCACGGGACGCCAGTGGACCGTGGGAGCCTGGGAGAATCTGTTTGTGAAAAATCCCGTGATGCACCAGTTTGCCACCGGGCTGATCTGGGGCATGTACGAGGACCGGAAGCTGGTTTCCACGTTCCGCTATATGGAGGACGGAACCTTCAACACCCAGGAAGAAGATGAGTTTGAAATGCCCGGGGAGGGAATCGTCGGAATCGTACATCCCATAGAACTGGATGAGGAAGACCGGAAAGCATGGAAGGAACAGCTTGAGGACTATGAGATCACCCAGCCGGTGGAACAGCTGGACAGACAGGTATTCTTACGGACGAAGGAAGAGGAAGAACAGAAGAGTCTTGAACGGTTTGGCGGCTATATTGTCAATGACCTTTCCCTGGGAGGAAAGCTGCAGGCACTGGGCTGGTACAGGGGTTCCGTCCAGGATGCGGGAGGCTTTTACAGTTATTACCGGGAGGACAAAGAACTGGGGCTGGGGGTGGAACTTCATTTTTCCGGCAGCTTTGTGGGCGGTGAAAATGAGGATGTGACAGTATATGAGGCCCGGTTCTACAATGCCGGAGGCAATGTGGTGGACGAAAACGGCCAGGTGGTCATGAACGCCGGCATCAGGAGGGGGAGCTATGTGTATGACGAAGCAAACGACAGCAATTCCTACTGCCTGAAGGAAGTGCCGGAGCGGTATTTCAGCGAGATCGTGCTGCAGCTGTCCAAAGCGGTGGCATCCAGCAAAGAGAAAAATGCAAACTGGAAAAAGAACCGGTAAAAGGATCCCGAGACGCCGGCATGGCTGGGAATGTGATGTGAAATGAAATCCGGGATAGTCCGCAGGCAGGTACCTCTGCCTGCGGATTTCTTGTGCGCAGCCCCTTTCAGAAGCAATATGCCGTCAGGCGGCGCAAAGGGGCAGGGGAAGAGGAATCTTAGCCACCCGGTTGCCCACGCAACAGGGAAGTTCCCGATTTAAAGTTGTGCAAAAACTTCCCCGATAGGAGCCTGAAGCAGGAGGTCCGCATGTGCATCCCTGGGAGTGGGCGCTTTGTTGATTACCACAAGCTTTTCGCCCCTGAAATAATCAATGAGTCCCGCGGCAGGGTATACGGCAAGGGAAGTGCCGCCTATGATCAGCACATCCGCGCTGTGGATGAAACGGACGGCATCATTCATGGTGCGCTGGTCAAGACCTTCCTCGTAAAGAACCACATCCGGTTTGACAGAACCGCCGCACTTTTCACATTTCGGCACGTCAGTGCTGTCCAGAATAAAACGGACATCATAAAACTGGCCGCATTTTTCACAATAATTGCGCAGGACGGAGCCGTGAAGTTCCAGAACCGTTTTGCTTCCGGCGGCCTGGTGAAGGCCGTCGATATTCTGGGTGACAACGGCTTTCAGTTTGCCCCGGGCTTCCAGTTCTGCCAGCTTATGATGGGCCGCATTGGGTTTTGCGTCCAGGAACAGCATTTTATTGCGGTAAAAACGGTAAAATTCGCCGGGATTGCGACGGTAAAACGTGTGGCTCAGAATGGTTTCCGGGGGATAATCATACTGCTGGTGATAAAGTCCATCCACACTGCGGAAGTCAGGAATGCCGCTTTCCGTGGATACTCCCGCACCGCCGAAAAAAACTATATTGCCGTATTTGCGTACTATTTCTTTTAACTTTTCGATATTTTCCTGATGATCTTCCATCATGGCCACCCACCTTTCTCATTTCTGAAACAATAATCTTCCTATTCCCATTTTACTAAAGAAAAAGATTCTCTGTCAACAAAATAAAAATAATGAAAATTTAAGAAATACAAAGGAGGGGAGTATGGTATAATGTTGACATAGAAAGGCATTATGTCAACTATTGATTCCATGTGCGCAGTGGCGCACAGAATCATGGTATAATAAGTCCATATTTATGGTATGAAGAGGCCGAATGGCCATAAATACCATGATTGGTTTGTAATCATGGTATAATGTTGACATAGAAAGGCATTATGTCAACTATTGATTCCATGTGCGCAGTGGCGCACAGAATCATGGTATAATAAGTCCATATTTATGGTATGAAGGGGCCGAATGGTACTCCGTCCCCAATCTGGCTACATAAGAATCACGGGAGATACATTCTGATGCATAATTGGCTGAAAAGAAACGGACAGGGACTGGTTCCGGCCCACAGGAGCCGGAGAGTGATACATCTGGATAAGAGAGGCCGCAGACAGCATTCTGTGCCTGCCCTTTGCTGCGAGGTGCTGGGGGGTTTGTGCATTGTATACTGCCTGGGCATTGGGATGGCGGGCTTCGGAACCTACTTCTTTCTGATCTGGGGCTTTATGGGAGTTGCCTTTATCGGGACAGGCGCCCTGCTGAGAAGGGAAGGCATACTGGATTTCATACCGGGCTGGGCCAGGAGACTGGTGCTGGGGATTCTGTTTCTGGGGCTGTTCTTATTTGGCATGGTGGAAGGTCTGATTTTGTCCCAATATAATGCCCAGGCAAGGGATGGGGCGGATTACCTGATTGTCCTGGGGGCACAGTGGAAGAGCACGGGACCCAGCGAGGTGCTGCGCAGGCGTCTGGACAAGGCGGCGGACTACCTGAGCCGGAACCCGGGGACAAAAGTGATTGTTTCCGGCGGCCAGGGAGGAAATGAAGCGATTACGGAGGCTTCCGGGATGAGGGCATATCTGATGGATGCAGGGATTGACGAGTCCCGTATCCTGCTGGAGGACAAATCCGAAAATACCTATGAGAATCTGGTATTCAGCGGGGCGTTTCTTGACCGCGGGACGGATAACGTGGTGGTTGTGACCAATAATTTTCACATGTTCCGGGCTTTGGGGATTGCCCGAAAGCAGGGGTATACCCATGTGGAGGGACTTGCGGCGAAATCCGTGCTGGGAATGGGGCCGAACAACCTGCTCCGTGAATTTTTCGGTGTGGTGAAGGATTTCTTTGTGGGGCATTTATAAGAGGAAAGCGAGAGGGCAGAAAGCGGATTGTACCGGACGGAAAATCGAAATGCAGCGCAGAAATGGAGTAAAAAATGGATATTAATGTGGGAGATGTGGTCAGACTGAAAAAACAGCATCCATGCGGAAGCAGGGAATGGGAGGTACTGCGTTCCGGCGCGGACTTCCGCCTGCGATGTAAAGGCTGCGGGCACCAGATCATGATAGCGCGCAGGCTGCTGGAAAAGAATGTAAAGGAAATATTGTGAATAAAATTTTGTAAATATATGAAGAAATACTTGAAAAGTCAGGAAAATTATGCTATCATATCTCTTTGTGATGAATCAATTCCTTGCTCGCAGTACTGCGGGCCAGAGACCAGAAGGAGGTAACAAGCATGAACAAGTATGAATTAGCCGTAGTCGTATCTGCCAGGATTGAAGACGAAGAGAGAGCTGCTGTTGTTGACAAATGCAAAGCTCTTGTTGAGAGATTTGGCGGCGTCATCACGGAGGTGGACGATTGGGGCAAGAAGAGACTTGCCTATGAAGTCCGGAAGATGAAAGAAGCTTTCTACTACTTCATCAGATTTGACGCTGAGAGCACAGCCCCGATTGAGATCGAGAGCCGTATCCGCATTATGGACAACGTCATCAGATACTTGATTGTCAGACAGGACGAGGCTTAATATATACTCATGAATGAGTATAGAAAGCGAGAAGCAAAATATGAATAAAGTAATTCTTATGGGACGTTTAACGAGAGATCCGGAAGTGAGATATTCACAGGGAGCGAGCCAGACGGCCGTAGCCCGGTTCAGCGTGGCTGTGGACAGGCGTTTCAAGCGGGATGGCGAGCCTGACGCGGATTTCTTTAATTGCACCGCATTTGGCAAGCAGGCGGAATTTGTGGAGAAATATCTGCACAAGGGAACCAAGATACTGCTGAGCGGCAGGATCCAGAATGACAATTATACCAACAAGGATGGACAGATGGTTTACAGTGTCCGTGTCATTGTGGAGGAAATTGAGTTTGCCGAGAGCAAGAATGCTTCGGGAGGAAATGCAGGCGGCTATAATAACGGAGGCGGTTTCGGAGGCGGCTTTTCAGGAGGAATGGGCGGCGCTCCGGCAGCATCCGGTGCGGGAGACGGCTTTATGAACATCCCCGATGGGATAGATGAGGAATTACCTTTTAACTGAGTTTGATAATATATGACAGGAGGTATTGATATGGCTTTTAATAAAGCAGAGAAACCCGATGGCCCTATGAGAAAAAGGGGCGGGATCCGGAAAAAGAGAAAAGTCTGTGTATTCTGCGGTAAAGATAATGTAATTGACTACAAGGACACCAACAAACTGAAGAGGTACGTATCCGAGAGGGGCAAGATTCTTCCCCGCCGTATCACCGGTAACTGTGCAAAGCACCAGAGAGCATTGACAGTGGCTATCAAGAGGGCACGTCACGTTGCACTGATGCCTTACGTTCAGGATTAACATTCAAAGAGAAGGCCGACCGTCCGGGAGATGGTTGGTCTTTTTTTATGCGCAGGGGCGCATAAGGAAAATAGTTGCTGACGCAGCATGCGCCCCGCGCGGCGAGCAGTGGAGAAGAGCGTTCCCCTGCTCGATTGCACAGGCCCGTACACAAAGTGCGACTCCTCGCACTTGGAATTATGTCGCTATAGCGGCGTACGGGCCGCGCGGCGGGTAGTGGAGAAGAATTCTACAAAACATTTCCGTTTTAGACAAATTAAATTGTGGCATAGTGTTGAAGAGTATGCTATAATGTTCACATGGGCAATTTTCTTGGCTTGTCCGACCGGCAGGGCTGCCATGGGGCAGTGTGAAATGACTTTATTGACAGCAAAGGGACGGCGAAATGGCCGGACTGTTACTGTCAGCGTGACCTGCCGCAGCGTCATATCATCTAAAGTAGGAAGAAAACAGCAGGTTTGCATTCTGAAAATCCTGCGAGGTATCCATATGAAAAAGAGAATAAAATTAAAGGGACGCATTAAGACATATATACAATTTTGTATTTATTTGGGCGTGCTCTGCTGCATTGTGGACGTTGCCATGTTTATGATCGATTACCGGGCAGGCGCGCTTCTGGCAGGATACATTCTGTTTTATTTTGCCATTACACTGTCTTTGTATTTTTATAATAAATCCCTGATTATGAATGAACTGGTCAGTTTTGCCACGGAGTACGGGCAAATCCAGAAGAAGCTGCTGCGGGAGCTGGATCTGCCGTATGCGCTGCTGGACGACAACGGTAAGGTGATCTGGACCAACATTGCTTTTGAAACCATAGTCCACCAGGGAAAGGGTTACAAAAAATCGATTACTTCCCTTTTTCCGACCATCACCAGGGACAGGCTGCCTGAGAACGGCGGTGTGGATGAAGCGCAGTATGAACTGGAATATGAGGGAAATGAGTATGTGGCAAAGTTCCGGAAGATTTCCTTGGAGGAGATGGCGGAACACAGCGACATGATTGACAGTTCTTCGTACGATGGCTATCTGATTGCCGTATACCTCTATGACGAGACCGCGCTGCGGATTGCGCTGAGAGAGGTGGATGACCAGAGTCTGGCCGTGGGGATGATTTACCTGGACAATTATGACGAGGCGCTGGATGGCGTGGAAGAGGTCCGCCGGTCCCTGCTGATTGCACTGATAGACAGAAAAGTCAACAAATATATTTCTGCTTTTGACGGAATCTGCAAAAAGCTGGAGAAAGACAAGTATCTGCTGATTATGCGCAAGCGCGTGGTAGCCCAGCTGCAGGAATCCCGTTTTGACCTTCTGGAGGAGGTCAAGACGGTCAACATCGGCAATGAGATGGCAGTAACCATCAGCATCGGTGTGGGTCTGGACGGACTCACCTATGCCCAGAATTATGAATTTTCCCGCAATGCCATAGATCTGGCGCTGGGGCGGGGCGGTGACCAGGCCGTTATCAAGACCCCGGAAAGTATCACTTACTACGGCGGTAAAAGCCAGCAGGTGGAGAAGAATACCCGTGTGAAGGCCCGTGTGAAGGCCCACGCCCTGCGGGAAATCATCACCGGTAAAGACCAGGTGCTTGTGATGGGACACAGAATGCCGGACGCGGACAGCTTCGGCGCCGCAATCGGTATCTACAGGATAGCCCAGACACTGGGCAGAAAAGCCCATATTGTACTGAATGAGGTGACACCGGGGATTCAGCCCATGGTGGAATTATTCGGAAGCAGCCAGGAATATGGGGAAGGCATGGTCATCGGCAGCCAGCAGGCCATAGAAGCGGCCGGGAGCAATACCGTGCTGGTGGTGGTGGACGTGAATAAGCCGTCCATTACGGAATGCCCGGAACTGCTGCGGTTTTGTAAGTCAGTGGTGGTGCTGGATCACCACAGACAGGGAACCGAGACCATAGAGAATGCCACCCTTTCCTATGTGGAACCCTACGCCTCCTCCTCCTGTGAAATGGTGTCGGAGATATTGCAGTATACTTATGACAATATCAGGATCCGCGCAGAGGAGGCCGACTGCATGTATGCGGGTATCATGATTGATACCAATAACTTTATGATTAAGACAGGCGTCCGTACTTTTGAGGCTGCTGCTTTCCTGAGACGCAGCGGTGCGGATGTGACCCGTGTGCGCAAGCTTTTCAGGGAGGATGCGCAGGGATACAAGGCAAAGGCAGACGCGGTGAGTCAGGCCGAAATTTACAAACAGTTCTTTGCCATATCCATTTGTACGGCAGAGGATCTGCCCAGCCCCACCATCATAGGGGCCCAGGCGGCAAACGAACTGTTGAATATCAGGGGAATCAAGGCAAGCTTTGTTCTCACGGATTATCAGGGCAAAATATATGTCAGCGCCCGGTCCATAGATGAGGTGAATGTGCAGCTGATCATGGAACGTATGGGGGGCGGCGGACATTTGAATACTGCGGCATGCCAGCTGGAAGGCGTGGGCATCATTGAGGCAATCGGAGTTTTGAAGAGAACGGTGGACAGTATGCTGGAAAGCGGTGAAATATAGCGGCAGGCAGATGTACCGGAAGAGAAAGAAAGGATAAGAGGATATGAAAATCATATTGCTGCAGGATGAAAAAAAACTGGGTAAAAAAGGAGATATTATAGAGGTCAGCGAGGGATATGCGAGAAACTATGTGCTGCCGAAGAAAATAGGCGTGGAGGCCAATGCAAAGAACATGAATGACCTGAAACTCCACAAGGCCAATGAAGAGAGGATTGCGAAAGAACAGCAGGATGCGGCGGAAGCCCTGGCCGCTGTACTGGAGACAAAGCAGGTGATCGTGAAGATCAAGGCAGGAGAGGGAGGACGGGCATTCGGATCCGTGTCCACGAAAGAGATTGCCACAGCCTGCAAAGAGCAGCATGACCTGGATATTGACAAGAAGAAAATCCAGCTGCCGGAAAACCTGAAGAATTTCGGTTCCTATGAGGTGAATATCAAACTGCACCCCCAGGTGATGGCAAAACTGACGGTAAAGGTGGTAGAAAGCTGAACAGGACCCGGGGTTGGCAGATATGGAAGATAATGTATTAAAGAGAGTGCTGCCCCACAGTATGGAGGCAGAGCAGTCCGTGATCGGTTCCATGCTGATGGACCGGGAAGCCATTGTGGTGGCATCTGAGCAGATCACGGAAGAAGATTTTTACAACAGACAGTATGGCGTCCTCTTTGCAGCCATATGTGAGTTAAACGACGCGGGCAGCCCCGTGGATGCGGTTACATTGCAGGACAAGCTCCGCACAAAAGATGTACCTCCGGAAGTCAGCAGCCTGGAGTTTATCCGGGAGATCATGGATGCCCCCCTGACGTCTGCGAATATCAGGCGCTATGCAAATATTGTGGCGGAGAAGTCCACATTGCGCAAGCTGATACGTCTCAACGAGGAGATAGCCAATACTTGTTACATGGGAAAGGAAACTCTGGAATACATACTGGAAGACACGGAAAAACGTGTATTCCAGCTGGTACAGAGGAGATCCACGGATGCGTATGTGCCCATTCGCCAGGTGGTCATGAATGCCATGGACAAGATTGAGATTGCCGCGAAGAACAAAGGGAATGTGACGGGAATACCCACCGGTTTTCTGGATCTGGATTACCGGACGGCGGGGATGCAGCCTTCGGACCTGATCCTGATAGCGGCCCGTCCATCCATGGGAAAGACGGCATTTGTGCTGAATATAGCCGATTATGTGGCGTTTCGGAAGAATCTCACCTTAGCCATTTTCAGCCTGGAAATGAGCAAGGAACAGCTTGTAAACCGTATGTTCTCCATGGAGGCCAATGTGGATGCCCAGAAGCTCAGGACAGGGCAGATGAATGACCAGGAGTGGGAGAGACTCATCGAGGGAGCCGGTGTCATCGGAAAGTCTTCCCTGATTATTGATGATACACCGGGAATAAGTATAGCAGAATTACGTTCAAAATGTCGTAAATATAAGCTGGAACATGGTTTGTCCATGATCATCATCGATTATCTGCAGCTGATGTCGGGCAGCGGAAAAAATGATTCCAGGCAGCAGGAGATCTCCGATATTTCCCGGTCCCTGAAATCCCTGGCAAGGGAGCTGGCAGTGCCTGTGATTGCGTTGTCGCAGTTATCCCGTGCAGTGGAACAGAGGCCGGACCACAGGCCCATGCTTTCTGACCTTCGTGAATCGGGAGCCATTGAGCAGGATGCGGATGTGGTGATGTTTCTTTACCGGGATGAGTATTATAATCATGACACGGACCGGAAGGGGATTTTTGAAGTTATCATTGCCAAGCAGAGAAACGGTCCCATCGGTACAGTGGAACTGGCCTGGCTGCCGGAGTACCAGCGGATTGCAAATCTGGAGCACCGCCAGACCGGCGCATAATTTGTTTTATATGGAAGCCTACGAAAGAGAATGAGTTTGTCAGCTCATTCTTTTTTCTTTATAGGAAGATTTGCCGCAAGAGAAAAATGGAGCATATAAGGTGCAAATGGTACTTTTTTGTCATATAGAAGGGCAGGATTTTCGTTTTCTCTGTCCGGTTTATATAGGAAAGGGGAAAAAATGGGCGATTATTTATTTATTTCAGATGCTGCAAAAGAAGTAAAAGTGGAGAGTCATGTACTGCGATATTGGGAGGATGAACTGCATTTGCCCATTAAACGCAATGAACTGGGACACCGGTATTATACGGAGGAGGATGTGGAACGTTTTAAGCAGATCAAAGGGATGAAAGAGAGGGGACTGCAGTTGAAGGCGATTAAAATGATCTTAAAAGATGGAAAACTGGATGTATTGTCAGCGGGAAATTCCGGTGTGGAAGAAATGGGCATGCAGAATACCGCGGAAAACGGGGCCCGGGAGGAAAATGGGGGAATGGCCATTGATATTATTCCCAATAAGGAAAAGACCGGTGAAATCGTCCAGGAGTCCAGGGAGGATAAGTCCAGAAGGCTTCAGTGGCTTTTGCAGCAGCTGATACGGCAGACCCTTCAGGAAAACAACGGGGAACTGTGCCGTGAAATCCGGGAGAGCGTGGTAAAAGAGCTGGATTATCAGTTCCGGATGCAGGAGGAAAGAGAAGAAGCCAGGGACAGAATGCTGGCGGAAAGGGACGAGGAGCACTATAAGAGGATGGACGAGCTTCTCCGCAGGAAAAGCAGACATATCAGAAAGACAAAAGCTGAAAAAGAGCAGGAAAAAGGCGAGGGACAGCCGGAAATCCAGGAAAAAAAGAAAAGGCGCTTTCTCTGAGAAAGCACCTTTCTGCACGCGCAGCCCCGTGCAGGGGAAATATGCTGCCGGACAGCGCTGCGGGTAGGGAAAGACAACTCTTTTTTCTACCCGATGATAAGGCGGGGAATTCCCCGCCTTATGTTTTTCACTTAACCCTGTGAAATAGCGCCGGTAGGGCACTGTCCTGCGCATGCGCCGCACTCAATGCACTTATCGGGATCGATCTCAAACTTACCGTCTCCCATGCTGATTGCGCCTACAGGGCACTGGCTCTCGCAGGCCCCACATGCTACACAAGCATCACTGATTACATATGCCATGATAAAATCCTCCTTTTTGTCCGCAATATTTTGCGATATTATGACTGATTGTTTTCAGCCCGTCTCTTTTTAATTCCGTCCACAATTGCCTTCTTTTTGTCAAGCAGTTTGTCTTTATCCATGGCCGGAACCCCTTTCAGCCGGTATTCCATACCCAGGCTCTCGTATTTCTTTTCTCCCATTGTGTGATAAGGAAGCACATCAAGGGCTTTCAGATTACTGAACTGGCCTATAAAGTATCCCAGCTGAAATAAATACTTTTCATCATCCGTAATGCCGGGAACCACCACATGACGAATCCACATGTCCACATGTTTTTCATTGAGATAAGAGGCAAACTTTAAAATATTCTCATTGGGCTGAAGGGTGAGATCCTTGTGTTTTTCCGGATCAATATGCTTGATGTCAAGCATGACCAGATCCGTCAAAGCCATCAGCCGGTCTAATTTTTCCATGAGAACGGCATTGTCAGGACGGAAAGAGATTCCTGAACTGTCAATGCAGGTGTGGATATTTTTTTCCTTAGCCAGGGTAAAAAGTTCAATGACAAAGTCCGGCTGCATCAGCGGTTCCCCGCCGGTCACGGTCAGACCGCCGCCATTTGCATAAAAAGCCATATTTTTCTCATACTGCTGGATGATATAAGAGGGTTCCATCAGCGTGCCGCCGTTAAAATCCCAGGTATCAGGGTTATGGCAGTAGGCACAACGCATGGGACAGCCTTGTACAAAAACGACAAAACGTGTACCGGGACCATCAACGGTTCCGAAACTTTCCAATGAATGAATTCTGCCTTGCATAAGAATACCACACTTTCTAAGATTACTGTGAATGTCCTGCATTCCACCGCCGGAAACCCAGCGGTCAAAATCATTTCTCATTTATCCTGCAGGACAGTCTGAAATTTGCCGCATTGGCGCACCTGGCAGTGCAGCACACTGCGGGGGGTACTGTAAAAGCCCCGGGAAGACATTTCCTCCCGGGGTCTGAAATTCAGAAAACAACGCTCCTGACTATCCCCCAATATTAAACTGACTCGTGGAAAGTACGGGAGATAACATCTGCCTGCTGCTCGGGAGTCAGCTTGATGAAGTTTACAGCGTATCCGGACACGCGGATGGTCAGCTGGGGATAGTTCTCCGGATGCTTCTGGGCATCTAACAGCATATCCCGGTTCAATACGTTCACATTCAGATGATGGCCGCCCTTTGTTGCATAGCCATCCAGTAAGTTAACAAGGTTGTCAACCTGTGCAGAATTTGTTGCCATAATGATTTCCTCCTTTAATTATACGGATATATAAAATGTTTCGCTTCTTTCAGGGGAGAAGACTAGTGATAATCATCCAGCCCCTGCTCAAGAGTAGGTACACTGCAGGCCAACGGTGTCCTGGAACAATCCGTACAGCCCATTGTCTGAACGCTTTTTGACTGTTCGACCTGCTGGTCGCAATCCACATTTACGTGGCCCACGCCTTCAGCCATGCCGGAATCCAGCATTTTTACAAGGTCATCAATCATTTTTTTCTCGTCCATGGTGTCTCCTTTTGATTGCAGCGGCGCCCGGTTTTTTTGGAGACGGGAGCCGCATTGTGTCAGCTCAGATCATATTGCTGCCGGTTCAATGTCGGTGAACACGAGTCTTATTTCAGATCCAATTCGATATCAATGACAACGGGTTGTCAGCGACATCTCGGTGAACACGAGTCTTATTTCAGATCCAACTCGATGTCAGCGACATCTCGGTGAACACGAGTCTTATTTCAGATCCAACTCGATGTCAGCGACATCTCGGTGAACACGAGTTTTATTTCAGGTCTAATTCGATGTCGCCGGAGAATACTTTGTCTTCCTTGCCCAGGGCGCCGGGAATGATGGTGAAGGTATTGGAGATACCATCCTGTGCATCATTGAAAGGCAGCTTGGATACGGAAGCCAGGGATGCAACTGCACCGTGGGTATCGCGGCCGTGCATCGGGTTTGCACCGGGAGCGAAAGGCTGGCCCTTCTTACGTCCGTCAGGTGTATTACCAGTAGCCTTACCATAGGTAACGTTGGAGGTAATGGTCAGAATGGACGTGGTAGGGATTCCGTTCCTATAGGTGTGATGTCTTCTGATAGCAGTCATGAACTTGTGCACTACCATCTGTGCGATCTCGTCCACGCGGTCATCATCATTGCCGTATTTCGGGAAGTCTCCGGTGGTCTTGAAGTCAACGATTACGCCGTCTTCATCACGGATAGGCTCAACCTTGGCATACTTGATTGCGGAGAGGGAGTCAGCCACGATAGACAGACCGGCAACACCGGTTGCGAAATAACGCTTCACATCTCTGTCATGCAGAGCCATCTCAGCTCTCTCATAGCAGTACTTGTCGTGCATATAGTGAATGATGTTCAAAGTATTAACATAAACATCTGCCTGCCACTCCAGCATGTCAATGAACTTGCCCATAACATCATCATAGTCAAGAACATCGCCGGTCACAGGACGGTATTTAGGTCCTACCTGCTTCTTGGTAACTTCGTCCACACCGCCGTTCAAAGCGTAGAGCAGACATTTTGCAACGTTTGCACGAGCGCCGAAGAACTGCATTTCCTTGCCGATTACCATGGAGGATACGCAGCATGCGATACCATAGTCATCACCGTGGTCAACCCTCATCAGGTCGTCGTTCTCGTACTGAATGGAAGAAGTCTGGATGGACATCTTCGCGCAATATCTCTTCCAGTTTGCCGGAAGTCTGGTAGACCACAGTACGGTCAGGTTGGGCTCCGGGGAAGGTCCAAGGTTGGTCAGGGTATTCAGGTAACGGAAGCTCATCTTGGTGACCATATGTCTGCCATCCACACCGACACCGCCCAGGGACTCGGTTACCCATACGGGATCGCCTGCGAAGATCTGGTTGTACTCGGGGGTACGTGCAAACTTGATGCAGCGGAGCTTCATGATAAAGTGGTCAACGAACTCCTGGATCTGCTCCTCGGTAAAGGTTCCGTTCTTGATGTCTCTCTCTGCATAGCAGTCAAGGAAGGTGGAAGTACGTCCAAGGGACATTGCTGCACCGTTCTGCTCTTTTACTGCGCACAGATAACCAAAGTAAACTGCCTGAATGGCTTCTTTTACATTGGAAGCGGGTTTGGAAATGTCACAGCCATAGGAAGCGGCCATTTCCTTCATCATCTTCAGGGCAACTATCTGCTCGGAGATCTCTTCGCGGAGACGGATGATGTCATCGGTCATGACACGGCCGGTAGAATCCTTCTGTGTCTGCTTGTCCTCGATCAGTCTGTCGATACCGTAAAGGGCAACACGTCTGTAGTCGCCAATGATACGTCCGCGGCCGTAAGCATCGGGAAGGCCTGTGATGATATGGGAAGAACGGCAGGCTCTCATTTCCTGATTGTAAGCGTCAAAGCAGCCTGCATTGTGTGTCTTTCTGTGGGTAGAGAAAAACTCGGAAATCTCGGGATCAACTTCATAACCATTGTCGGAGCAAGCCTTCTCTGCCATACGGATACCGCCGTAAGGCTGCAGGGATCTTTTGAAGGGCTTGTCGGTCTGGAAGCCAACGATGGTTTCCTTGTTCTTGTCAAGGTATCCGGGGCCATGGGAGGTAATGGTGGAAACAACCTTGGTATCCATGTCAAGAACGCCGCCGGCTTCCCTCTCCTGCTTCTGCAGGTCAAGTACTTGTGCCCACAAATCCTTTGTGTTCTGTGTAGCGCCGGCAAGGAATGTGTCATCACCGTCATAAGGATGATAATTCCTCTGGATGAAATCGCGTACATTGACTTCTTTGTCCCATTTGCCCGCTACAAAATCTGTCCATTCTGGTCTCATTTGAAATAACCTCCTGCTTAAATTTGAATTAGGGTTAAGAGAGAAAATACTGTTTCTAATTCCATGTCTTTATTATATGAAAAACACCGGATAGAGTCAAGGAGGGAATGTGTACTTTTTTCTATACATAAGCAAAAAATTCGTAATTTTTACAAGAATTCCGGATATACTGGAAAACAGTGGATTTTCTGCATCAATTCGGTGTAATTTCGCGGGAGGCAGCCGCTGTGGACAGGAGGGAGATGGGGGCGTAAATACCCCTCTCAGCTGAGGGTATCATACCACGAAACAGATAAGAATATCTTGTCAGATTTCGGCAAAAGATATATAATGGAACCGGTGGGCAGACTTCGTTATCAAAACGATAAGGTGAATCAAAACAAAAAGATGCCCGGGGTATTTGAAAACCAGCTGACAGAGAGGAGAAAATCATGACAGGTATAACAAAAGAAATGACCATTGGTGAAATTCTGAGGGCGAATCCCGATGTGGCGCCGGTGCTGATGGAAGCGGGGATGCATTGTCTGGGATGTCCTTCCGCCCAGGGAGAATCGCTGGAGGAAGCGGCCATGGTGCATGGAATTGATATTGATGCCCTGATGAAAGCCATCGAGCAGCGCTGAGTTTTCCCGAAGGGAAAAAGACAGCCGCAGTAAGCGCGGGGAGATTTCCCCTGGCTTAAGGCGGCTGTTTTCATTTTTCCAAATTACTGCACACGTCCCAGCGCATGGACTGCATTACCCTGAATCAGGGGTTCATAGTGCTCGCCCAGAAAAGCCAGGTTCGCGGGGACAGAGCGCCGGAGCGCGCCGTATTCGGATACGATATTGCAGACTCTGTCGAAGGATTCGGCATTTTCGTTTCCCTGGGTCAGCAATAATAAATAATTTTCCGCATTGTCCCTGGCGCGGGTATCTTTGTACAGGGTGCTGTCACCGTGATAGCTGCCGGCAATTACGGCGGATACTTCCATGACCTGCCGGAGGGAGGGCATCTGGAAAAGCCGGGTGAGTTCTTTATTGTCGGGGACCGTATTGTCGCCGGACTGTCCGGCGGTATCAGGACCCGCGGCCTCCGGCTGCATCTGACGGAACAAGTCCAGTACTTCGCTGGCAGCGTCTTCATCATACTGGGAATCGCTGTACTCGCCTGCGCTGTCCTCGGTTACGGAAGGCGCAAACCGGGAAAAACGAGTATCCAGTTCTTCGGGATCTTCTACTTTGGTGATGATCAGAACGATGCATTCGGCGTTCAGGGGAATGGCTTCTATCATAAGTGGAATGTCCTCGGCCTCAAAGCCGAATTCAAAATTTGCCTGTCTCATCATATCCCGGAACAAAGTTTTTGCTTTTTCTGTCCCGTAAGCCAATTCACTGATTTTCAGTTCGCGGCTTGCCAAGTCTTCTCTGGTCAGAGTGCAGCGAATCTGGTTCTCATTTACTTTTTCGATTTTCATACGACAACCCTTTCCTTATCTGCATAGCTGAACTGTAATATTAATGCTTTGTTATGCCATAATATACTTTCAGCTTCTTTTAGTCAATAGCAGATTGTGAGTTTAATAATTTTTTATAATTCAGGATGTTGTGCTTGCCAAAATATTATTGTCATGCTATACTGAATGTGTAAGTGCCTTCGGTAATCTGTACGGGGAAGGAGGCGCAGCAGTCTTGACTTCAGGTTGATTTAGCTGATTTTTGGAACGAGTCGTTCCGCTTCATCCTTTATATTCTAAGTGTGTATACCACATTATATGACAGTGGGGAAAAACTGGCATAAGTCTAAGGATGTCTTACAAGCATTGTACTGGAATATTCGCTTTGCTTGATCATAAGTATGTCAACTAATTTTCACAATTATAATTCAATTTAAACTTTATATGCAATGGAAAATTTTGCCATTGCCGTTACTGCTGGAGGCATTTACTTTACTTTATTACAAGGGCTTTCTGGAATTGATTCATCACAAGATCAGTGCCTTTTGGTGCGGAAAGCCCGGACAGGAGGAATTCACTTGTATGATGAACGGAAAGAAGTAGGGGATATGGATGCTGTCAGGGAGCACATGCTTCTTCGCCTGGAACAGATGAGGCTGAGCGGTGTGGAATTTTTTGTAGATGGACGTGAGGTGCTTCCCGCCGAGGCCGTCTCCAGGGCAGTGAGGGAGAACAGTCCTTACATGGCTGACTATGTGCTGGATGCATCCGGGGTAATTGAACAGATACGGTTTGACAAAGTGACGCGCCGGTAGGAAAGCGGCACCGGTATACATTCCGCCGCCGGTGGGATATTGGGATTGCCTCTCGTGCTGAAGGCGGCGGTATTTTTTCAGAATTTAGTAATGACGTGAGGAATGAAATGTGTTATGATGTAACTGCCTGTACGGCGAGGGCAGTTACATTCTGAAGAAAGGTCATAATGTGAAGATGAAGAAAAAAATAATACCGGTAATCGTGGCATTGGTACTGATTGTTTTGGTGGGCGTTGTGGGATTCGGGAGACGGATACTGGACAAGTACACTTACAGTAAGGAACAGGCAGATCTGAATGAATATTATGGCGTACAGGAGGGAGAACTGGCCATTCTGCTCCAGGATGACTGGATGACGGAAAAAGCGGTGCTGAGGGATGAAGCGGTTTATTTTGACCTGGATACAATACATGCGTATCTGAATGAAGGATTTTATGCGGATATGGCAGAGAAGAAACTGCTTTATACGACGGCAAACGATACGGCTTCGGTCTTGTTTGACGAAAAACAATATTCTGACCGGACGGGCATGCACCCGGTAGAATACACAATCTGTTATACCCAGGGAGACAAGGTCTATGTGGCGGCGGATTATGTAAGGCAGTTTACAAATTATTCCTACTCCCTGTTTGACAGACATCTGCAGGTATATACCCAGTGGGGGGAAAGGCAGACCCTTGACATTGCAAAAGACACGCAGATACGTCTGCTGGGAGGCATCAAAAGCCCGATTCTGAGGGAAATGGAAGAGGGCGAAACCGTGGAAGTGCTGGAGGAGATGGAGACCTGGAGCAAGGTGAAGACTTCGGACGCCATCATTGGGTATGTGGAGAACAAGCGCCTTGAAAATCCCGGCACCGAGACGCAGATGCCTGTCACGGATTATGTGCCGGAAGAATACACTTCTATTTCCATGCCGGGGAAGGTGAGCATCGGGTTCCATGCCATCGGGGGAGAAGGCGGAAATGCCACCCTCTCCGAAATGCTGGCAGAGGGAAAGGGGATCAATGTGATTGCGCCCACGTGGTTCAGCCTGACGGACAATGACGGAAATTTCAGGTCTTTTGCCAGCGCCCAGTATGTGCAGGAGGCTCATGGGGCCGGTCTGCAGGTATGGGGAGTGTGGGACAATTTTAACTATAAGAATGAGACCGGAACGGATGTGAGCAGCTATGCGGTGCTTTCTTCCACGGGGAAGAGACAGCTTCTGGCGCAGAAGATTGTGGATACTTCCGTGGAAATGGGACTGGACGGTGTCAATATTGACTTTGAGGGGCTGACGGAGGACTGTGGGGTGCACTATGTCCAGTTTCTGAAAGAGCTTTCCGTACTTTGCAGAAGCAGCGGGCTGGTTTTGTCCGTGGACAATTATGTGCCGTTCCATTTCAACAATTTTTACAGGCTGGACATTCAGGGCCTGGTGGCCGATTACGTGATTATTATGGGCTATGACGAGCACTGGCATGGCAGCGGGGATCCGGGGAGTGTGGCAAGCATTGAATATGTGTCCAACGGACTGGACAGTACCCTGGAGCAGGTACCGGCCGAAAAAGTCGTAAATGCGCTGCCTTTCTACACCATCCTGTGGAAGACGGAAGGCACAAGCGTGACAGACCAGTATATTACATTAAATAATGTGAAGGACTATCTGGACCGGATGAACATTGTGCCGGAATGGGACGAGACCACATGCCAGAATTATGCGGAATGGGAGAGCGGTTCTGCCAAGTACCAGATCTGGGTGGAGGACGCGGAGTCCATCAGCGTGAAGCTGAGTGTAATGAGCGTTAAAAATCTGGGCGGGGTAGCCGTGTGGAGACTGGGGTACGGCACCCGGGAAGCCTGGGAACTGGTGGAAGCTTATAAGAATTCCTGAGATCCGGGGACAGTGAGCCGGACCCGCCCTGGCTGCAGGACCGCGCCGCAGGGATGAATGCCGCGTGCCGGCGGTCTTTTGTGGAGGAACCGGCAGAGGGAGGGAGTACAGACTTTGTTTTCTGTGAGCCTTTTGTAGTATGAAAGAAAATCCATGGGAATATAAATGGTAAAAAGGTTTGCACAGGAAAGCAGGAAATGAAGGAATTTCAGTATAAGCTGTTGTCGCTGGTTATGGCAGCCCTTCTGGCGGTGTCCATGTTTTTTGTGGGGCGCGAGGCTGCCGTGTATGTGGCGGGAGAGACAGTGGATGCAAAGCAGGAGAAGCTGTGTGTGGTTATTGATGCCGGACATGGGGGAGATGACCCGGGTAAGGTGGGAATCAACGGGGCAAATGAGAAGGATATTAATCTTGAGATTGCGGAACTGGTAAAAGTATTTCTGGAAGCCAATGACATCACGGTGGTGATGACCAGGGAGTCGGACGACGGTCTGTATGACGCGGATGCACCCAATAAAAAAGTCCAGGATATGAAACGGCGCATCGCACTGATTGACGAGACTGCCCCGGCTCTGACGGTCAGCATTCATCAGAACAGTTACCCGGAGGAATATGTGCACGGGGCGCAGGTGTTTTATTACAGCGGAAGCACGCAGGGAAAGCGGCTGGCAGAGAGCATACAGACAGAACTGGTAGGACGGGTTGACCCGGAAAACAAGCGCCAGGTGAAAGCAAATGACAGTTACTATCTGTTAAAAAAGACGGGCATTCCCATTGTGATTGTGGAATGCGGATTCCTGTCCAACGGCGCAGAGGCGGAAAAGCTGTGTTCTCCGGGATACCAGGAGCGAATTGCCTGGGCCATACATATAGGGATTTTGCGCTATCTGAATGAAACGGATTAACCGGATTGGCGGACGGGAGACGGGTGCGGAAAACAGGGCTGTCCGCGGAAACGGATCAGGGAAGAAGCGGTTCGGACGGAAAGGTATTGTGACATGGAGACAAAAATCCTGAAGATAAGGCAGGAGAGCGGTTTATTCTCCCCGGAGGAAGAGGCAGGGCTGAGGCTGGCAGGGGAGGTCATAAAAGGGGGAGGACTGGTGGCGTTTCCCACGGAGACTGTGTACGGGCTGGGGGGAGATGCGCTGAATCCCGAGTCTGCCCGGAAGATATATGCAGCGAAAGGCAGGCCGTCGGATAATCCCCTGATTATTCATATCTGCCGGTTTGAGGATATGCGTGGGATTGTGAGGGAGGTTCCACGGGAGGCGGAGATAATTGCCGATGTCTTCTGGCCGGGACCGATTACCATGATTTTGCCCAAAGCGGAAAACGTGCCCTACGAGACGACGGGAGGACTGGATACGGTGGCGGTGCGTTTTCCATCGCACCCTGTGGCAAGAAAACTGATTGCATATGGCGGAGGATATATTGCGGCACCCAGCGCGAATATTTCCGGCAGACCCAGCCCCACCGCCGCCCGTCATGTGACGGAAGACATGAACGGAAGGATTGAGATGATTCTGGACGCGGGAGATGCCGGAATCGGCCTGGAATCCACGATTCTGGACCTGACTTCACGAAAGCCGGTGATTCTGCGTCCGGGTTTTGTTACCCGGGAGATGCTGGACCGGGTGCTGGGAAAAGTTGACACAGATGCGGCAATTGTGTCCCCGGACAGTGGACAGGCTCCGAAAGCGCCGGGAATGAAGTACAGGCATTATGCGCCTGCGGGGCAGCTGGTGATTGTGGAGGGGGAACCCGGAGCGGTGGTTTCTTACATCAACAGGCAGGCAGGGGCAGACAAGGCTGCGGGAGAGAAAACAGGTGTGCTTGGCACAAAGGAATTACTTGTACAATACCGTGCAGATGTGGTAAAATGTATAGGAAGCCGCGAAAACGAAGAGAATATTGCCAGGAATCTGTTTGCGGTTTTGCGGGAATTTGATGATGAGAAAGTGACTAAAATATATTCGGAAGGATTTTCTGACCAGGGACTGGGACAGGCCATCATGAACCGGCTGCTGAAGGCGGCGGGGCACAGGGTTGTCAGGGTATAGGCAGAACTGTAGGAGAGGAAGGGAGGACAAAAATGATAGCCATTGGAAGCGACCATGGGGGATATGCGCTGAAACAGAGTGTAATCCGGTATCTGCGGGAAAAAAATATTCCGTTTGAGGATAAGGGATGTTATAATGAGGGAAGCTGTGATTACCCGGTGTATGGCCGTGCCGTGGCAGAAGCCGTGGCAGGGGGAAGCTGTGAAAAGGGGATTGTCATCTGTACCACCGGAATCGGTATCAGCATAACGGCCAACAAGATTCCCGGAATCCGCTGTGCAGTGTGTGCGGACAGCCTTTCCGCCAGACTGACGAGACTGCACAATAATGCCAATATGCTGGCTCTGGGGGGCGGCATTGTGGGTGAAAACCTGGCGCTGGAGATTGTGGACACATTTCTGAACACGGACTTTTCCGGTGAGGAACGTCATCTCAGAAGAATCGGCCTGATAGAAAACCAGTAAAATATTTGAAAGGAATGTCCTGAGCCGGTATACTGCCGGCGGATACAATAGAAGGCAGACTTTTGCCGTAAAAATACTAGGAGGAGCAATATGGCAAACACAATGATTATGGATCATCCGTTAATTCAGCACAAGATTGGCCTGATTCGCAGAAAGGATACCGGTACAAAGGATTTCCGCCAGACCATAAGCGAGATCGCCATGCTGATCTGTTATGAGGCGACCAGGGAACTGAAACTGGGTGATGTGGAAATAGAAACGCCTATCTGCAAGACCATGGCAAAAGAACTGCAGGGCAAAAAGATGGCCATTGTTCCGATCCTCCGGGCGGGGCTGGGGATGGTGGATGGCATGCTCACTTTGATTCCTGCGGCAAAGGTGGGGCATATCGGTCTCTACAGGGATCCTGAAACATTAATGCCTGTGGAGTACTACTGTAAGCTTCCCGCAGACTGCGCGGAGCGGGAGGTATTTGTGGTGGATCCCATGCTGGCTACAGGCGGTTCCTCCGTGGCGGCCATACGTATGCTCAAGGAAAAGGGATGCAGGAACATCCGGTTTATGTGCATCATAGCCGCGCCGGAGGGAATTGAGGCCATGCACAGGGAGCACCCGGATGTGGATATTTATGTGGGTGCGCTGGACGAGAAATTAAATGATCACGGCTATATCGTTCCCGGCCTGGGAGATGCGGGAGACCGTATTTTCGGCACAAAATAACGGGGAAATATACGGCTTTCCGGCCGGACGCCGGATACCCTTCCCCCGGAAACAGGCAGGTACTCAGGCCTGTGAAATCTGATTATTTATTGATTATTTACACTGTGAAAGGCGGTGTATGCTTTGAAAATCTGGAAAAAAACAGCATTCCTGCTGTTATTTGTACTTTCGGTGTGCCTGCTGGAACCCATGGCAGGCCAGCCGGTGGTATCCGCTACTTCCAAAACCCGGGAGAAGCTGGACCGGACGCAGAAAGAGAAAGAAAATCTTCAGGATAAACTGGATGAAACCAATGATAATCTGGGAAATCTGGAGGGGAAGCGTGATACTCTGGAAAAGGAGCTGGACTATCTGAAAGGCCAGCTGGAGACGGTGGTGGCCGGCCTGGAGGAACTGGAACGGCAGATCAGGGAGAAGGAGCAGGAAATCACGGACACCCAGGAAGCGCTGGAAGAGGCCATAGAGACTGAGGAGTGGCAGTATGCCAATATGGTAGCCATGGTCCGCTGTATGTATGAAAGGCAGGAGGACAGCTATCTGGGGACATTGCTCACGGCGGGCAGTTTTTCGGAGCTTTTGAATATGGCGGACCGGATTGAAAAAGTGGTGGCCTACGACCAGAGAATGCTGCAGGAATACAAAGAAAACAGAATGCTGATCCAGGAGCACGAGGCAAGGCTGCAGCAGGAGAAAATCGAACTGGGAGAGCTGCAGGACAAGGCGGAAGCGGAGCGGGATAAGGTTTCTGACATGATCAGCCAGACATCCACGTCCATCAATAAATATGCAAACCAGATATCCAGTGCCGAAAAGAAAGCCATGGAATATGAGGCAGAGATCAAAAAGAAGGAAGAGGATCTGGAGTACCTGGAAAAGAAACTTGCGGAAGAAATCGCTTTGTCCCAGGCTGCCGCCAACGGCGTCTGGCGCAATATTTCAGAAGTGAGTTTTTCGGAGGGAGACAGAAAACTTCTGGCAAACCTGATTTACTGTGAAGCCGGCGGGGAACCATACGAGGGCCAGGTGGCAGTTGGCAGCGTAGTCATCAACCGGGTGCTCAGTTCAAAGTTTCCGGATACGGTGGCAGGGGTGATTTATCAGAGCGGACAGTTTTCTCCTGTGGCAAGCGGACGGCTGGAACTTGCACTGGCGGCGGACAAAGCCACAAACAACTGCTACAGGGCGGCGGACGAAGCCATGTCGGGGGTTACCAATGTGGGAAACTGTGTGTTTTTCAGGACGCCCATAGAAGGCTTAAGCGGTATCAATATCGGGGGACATGTTTTTTACTGATGTGATCCTTGTCCGATGAGGGTAAGGATACACCGGCAGCCATGCCGGAAGTATCCTTCTGCAGCCGTACTTACAGGCCGATGCTGTCCAGATAGCTCTGTAGCCGGTCAAATTTATCACGGTATATCAGGGAGAGCAGATGATTCAGACTGCGCAGGCAGGAGATCATCTGCTCTTTTGTGATCAGATTCCGCTCCAGGGCTTCCGCAAGTTCGTCCAGATCCATCACTTTCGCCTGGCCTTCCGGGGACACGACCACATCTGCCAGCAGATCCGTGACGGTCATTGCGCTGTCTGCGGGGTCAAAAGAATATTCCACAATATCACAGTACCAGTGCAGAAGCGTGTCGTCACGGCGGTAAATTTTACTTACCTTGATACCTTCCTGCAGGAAAAAGCAGGAGCAGCCCCGGGAAAATTCCGTTTTCGGGTGCAGGGTATTCCACTGGGTGATAATGACTTCCTCATTCTGCGTAAGAATGATATCGTCCTTCAGAAGGATGCATTCGGCAGGAATGATGCGTTTCCGGTAAATTTTGGAAATATTCATAAGAAACTCCTTTCCATTCGCTCTTAAAATAATACATCTCCTACGGAGCTTAGTCAATAGATTTGTCATAAATCATGTATAATGCCGCCTTGCAGCCTGAAAATCCATTCTGCGTCATTTATCTGAAAGTAAATGTGTCAGCACACTAGACA
This sequence comes from uncultured Acetatifactor sp., assembly GCA_910577185.1. Classification (GTDB taxonomy): domain Bacteria; phylum Bacillota; class Clostridia; order Lachnospirales; family Lachnospiraceae; genus Acetatifactor. Next base: position 39,181 of record CAJTLR010000011.1, on the reverse strand, counting down.
ATTTCAATAAAAATAGGTATAATATGGTGTGGTGCGATAAGTGTGCTGTTTTTGGAAATTGCAGGGCAGGTGGGATTTTATGAAGCGGCGTAAAAATGAAAACCGGGTAGTGTACCAGTCACTTGCCATGGTCACGCAATTCGGCCTGAATATGATAGTACCCATAGGTATCATGTCCGCGCTGGGAATCTGGCTGGACAGAAAGTTGGGGACATCCTGGCTTACCATTGTTTTTTTCCTGGCGGGGGCAGTTGCGGGAGGCCAGAACATTTACCGCATGGCGAGACGGATTACCGGCGGGGAATCGCAGGACAAGGAGCAGGGATTTTCTGATGAAGATAATTGAAGCATTGAGAAAGAAAAACAGGACACTTCTGGAAATGCATGTGGGAATGGTGTTTTTCGGTGCTCTCTGCCAGCTGGCAGGAATTCTGGCTGTCCGGGAGAAAGGGATTTATTCTGTCAGTCTCTGGTTCGGGGTTGCATTTGCTTTTGCAGGCAGTATCCATATGTGCCGGACCCTGGACAGGGCGCTTCTGTGCGGCGGGGAAGCGGCGGGAATCGTGACCAGGGGATATTTGTTCCGGTATGCGGTTGTGGCAGTGGTCCTGATTGTCATTTCCATGACGGAAGCAATGAACCCGCTGATTTTTTTTCTGGGATACATGAGTCTGAAAGTAACGGCATATCTTCAGCCGATTACTCATAAATTGTGCAACAGGCTGTTTGGGGAGACGGATCCGGTTCCGGAGCCGGTGGAGGAGCCTGCGGCACAAGAGGGAGAAATCCCGGCCGAGCAGTGATTTGCAACAGATGATTGCTGTTTGGGGACATATCAGCTTTACAAAATTCTTTAAGAAAGAGAGGTGAGAGTATGGGACATGGAATTTTGCTGTCCGGCGAGGCGGGCGTTGACTTTACCATCCATGGGGTGTTCCAGTATTCCTTTTTCGGGCATCCGGTGTGGATCACCACATCCCATGTATGTATTCTGATCGTCATGCTGTTACTGGTGGCATTTGCCATTGCTGCAAACAGGTGCATGGCAAAATCATCAGAAGTGCCGGGCAGCTTCCAGAATGTGGTAGAAATGATTGTCGAAATGCTGGATAATATGGTCAGCGGTTCTATGGGACAGGCGGCGCCGAGATTTTACAATTATATCGGTACCATTTTTATCTTTATTCTGGTCAGCAATATTTCGGGTCTGCTGGGACTCAGGCCCCCCACTGCGGATTATGGTGTCACTTTGCCCCTGGCATTTTTGACTTTTTCCATGATTCACTATAATAAGTGGAAGTACCAGAAGCCCCTGACAATCTGGACGGATCTTTGTTCTCCGTTGCCGCCCTGGCTGCCGATATGGATGCCGATTAATGTGATCAGTGCCGTTGCGGTGCCGATTTCCTTGTCATTGCGTTTGTTTGCAAACGTTTTATCGGGAACGGCCATGATGGCATTGCTTTACGGGCTGCTGGGATGGTTTGCCACAGCCTGGCCCGCAGCGCTTCATGTGTACTTTGATTTGTTCTCCGGGGCAATTCAGACCTATGTATTCTGCATGCTGACCATGACATACATTTCGAATGAGATTGGCGATGGAAGTCGCCGTTAGAGCGAAAAGCAAAATTATGTTTATATTTTAGGAGGAAAAAATAATGGATTTCAATGAAAACTTTATCTTAGGATGTTCCGCAATTGGCGCAGGTCTGGCAGTTATCGCCGGTATCGGACCTGGTGTCGGACAGGGTATTGCAGCCGGCCATGCAGCAGCTGCGGTTGGACGTAACCCCGGCGCACAGCCCAAGGTTATGCAGACCATGCTTCTTGGTCAGGCAGTGGCAGAGACCACCGGTTTGTACGGTTTGCTGGTTGCGATTCTGCTGATGTTCGTAAAACCTCTTCTGCCCTAATATCAAGCGTGTATATTCAGGAGGCAGAAAGGAGGATTAAGCATGATACTTTTAACAGAGGGTGCAACCATGTCGAGACTGTTCGATCTGGACTGGCAGCTGCTGGCTGATTCCCTTTTGATGATTATTGCCATCTTTTTCCTGTTCCTTATTTTGAGTTATTTTCTGTTTAATCCTGCAAGGAAGATGCTGAACAGCCGTAAGGACAAAATCCGGACCGAACTGGATACGGCAAAGCATGCCATGGAAAATGCCCAGAATTTAAAAAAGGAATACGAGTTGAAACTGCAGGGAGCCGACAAAGAGGCAGAGGGAATTCTGAGCGAAGCCCGCAGGAAGGCACTGATCAGCGAAAACCAGATTGTTGCCCAGGCCAGGGAAGAGGCAGCGCGTATTCTGGAGCGTGCCCGCGTGGAGGCTGAACTGGAAAAGCAGAAGATGTCCGATGATGTAAAGAGAGAGATCATTGTTGTCGCATCCCTTATGGCAGGCAAGATTGTGTCCGCATCCGTTGACACCAGCATGCAGAATCAGCTGATTGACGAGACCTTGAAGGAAATAGGTGATAAGACATGGCTAAATTAGTATCCAAGACATACGGTGAGGCCCTGTATGAGGTTGCCATGGAGTCAGGCGCGGCCAGGGCCGGTGAACTGATGGAAGAAATCCGCTGTGTCAATGAGATACTTAGGGAAAATCCCCAGTTTGACGAGCTGATGAAGCATCCCGGAGTCCCCAAGCAGGACAAAATCCAGGTGGTGGAGAATGTCTTTAAAGGACGGGTCAGCGATGAACTGGCAGGTTTGCTTGAGGTCGTGGTATCCAAGGAACGTTACAGGGATTTACCGGCTATTTTTGCATACTATACCGAAAGGGTAAAAGAACAGCAGAAAACCGGCATGGCATATGTGACTACCGCGGTGGAGCTGAACGCAGGCCAGAAGAAGGCTGTGGAAGCAAAACTGCTGGGAACCAGCGGATATGAAAAAATGGAAATGCATTTTGAGGTGGATACCTCTATCATAGGCGGAATGATCATCCGCATTAACGACAGAGTTGTGGACAGCAGTGTCCGCACAAAGCTGAACGGACTGACAAAACAATTATTACAAATCCAGCTGGGATGACCGACTGGAAGAAAGGTGCGACAGATCCATGAATTTAAGACCAGAAGAAATTAGTTCTGTTATCAAGGATCAGATCAAGAGATATGCATCCACCCTGGATGTATCCGACGTGGGTACGGTAATCCAGGTTGCGGATGGTATTGCCCGTGTCCATGGACTGGAAAATGCCATGCAGGGTGAGCTGCTGGAATTTCCCGGTGAAGTTTACGGCATGGTATTGAATCTGGAAGAAGATAACGTGGGTGTGGTTTTGCTGGGAAGCGCCAGGAACATCAATGAAGGTGATACAGTCAGGACTACCGGCCGGGTGGTTGAGGTTCCGGTAGGTGATGCCATGACTGGACGTGTGGTCAATGCGCTGGGGCAGCCCATTGATGGCAAGGGCCCGGTACAGACCACAAAGTATCGCAAGATTGAGCGGGTGGCAAGCGGCGTTATCACAAGAAAGAGTGTTGACACACCTCTTCAGACCGGTATCAAGGCTATCGATGCCATGATTCCTGTGGGAAGGGGACAGCGTGAGCTGATTATCGGTGACCGTCAGACAGGTAAAACTGCCATTGCCATCGATACCATAATCAATCAAAAAGGACAGAATGTAAAATGTATTTATGTTGCAATCGGCCAGAAGGCTTCCACGATTGCGAACATTGTAAAGACTCTGGAGGAGTATGGCGCCATGGCGTATACCACGGTAGTGGTATCCACGGCCAGCGACCTGGCTCCCCTGCAGTACATTGCTCCTTATTCCGGATGTGCCATCGGTGAGGAGTGGATGGAAAACGGGGAAGACGTACTGGTAGTGTATGATGATCTGAGTAAGCATGCAACGGCATACCGTACACTCTCCCTGCTGCTCCGTCGTCCGCCCGGCCGTGAGGCTTATCCCGGCGATGTATTCTATCTGCACTCCAGACTGCTGGAGCGTGCTGCCAGGATGAGTGACGAGTACGGCGGAGGATCCCTGACCGCCCTTCCCATTATAGAGACCCAGGCCGGGGACGTGTCTGCTTACATTCCCACCAATGTAATCTCTATCACGGATGGCCAGATCTATCTGGAGACGGAAATGTTCAATTCCGGCTTCCGTCCGGCTATCAACGCAGGTCTCTCCGTGTCCCGAGTGGGAGGCGCAGCGCAGATCAAGGCCATGAAAAAGATTGCGGCGCCTATCCGTACGGAGCTGGCACAGTTTCGTGAGCTGGCAAGCTTTGCACAGTTCGGTTCCGAGCTGGACGAAGATACCAAGGAGAAGCTGGCACAGGGTGAGCGCATCAGGGAAGTCCTGAAGCAGCCCCAGTACGCGCCCATGCCCGTACAATATCAGGTTATTATCATTTATGCGGTGACGCGTAAATACCTGCTGGATATTCCGGCTGAGGAAGTGACCCGGTTTGAGAAAGAGTTTTTTGAGTTCCTGGATACAAAGTATCCTGAGGTGCCGGGAAATATTGCGGCTGAAAAGGTGATTTCCGATGAGACCGAAGAGATGCTGAAGAAGGCCATCGAGGAATTTAAGAAGCAGTTTAGATAGAAAGAGGATATAGAATATGGCATCAATGCGTGATATAAAGCGGCGCAAAGGCAGTATTCAGGGAACCCAGCAGATTACCAAGGCCATGAAGCTGGTGTCAACCGTAAAGCTGCAGCGCGCCAGGGCAAGCGCGGAACGCTCCAAGGGATATTTTACCTGTATGTATGAGACGGTGAACAATATTCTGCAGCGCGTTGGGCATATTGACCACAAATATCTGACTTCCGGTGCTTCCGCAAAGAAAGCCGTGATTGTGATAACTGGAAACAGAGGACTGGCAGGCGGCTATAACTCCAATGTAATTAAGCTTGTGACCAGGCACCAGGGGTGGAGAAAAGAAGATCTGGAACTCTACTGCCTGGGTACCAAGGGACGGGAAGCTTTTTTGCGGAACGGCTACCATGTGATGGAATGCGACAGTGAAATTGTGGAGAGTCCCATGTATAAGGACGCGGCCGCATTGTGCAGCCGGTTGCTGGCATCCTTTGCGGAGGGCGAAATAGGGGAGATCTATCTGGCGTATACCGGTTTCAAAAATACGGTGAGCCATATTCCCACGCTTCTGCGCCTGCTTCCGGTGGAGACTTCCGGCGAAGAGGATTTTGACGACAGGGAAACTTCCGCCATTATGAATTTTGAGCCGGAAGATTCGGAGGCGCTGGATATGCTCATTCCCAAATACGTCACCAGTCTTATTTACGGCGCGTTGAGGGAGTCTGTTGCCAGCGAGAACGGTGCGCGTATGCAGGCCATGGACAATGCCACCAGCAACGCGGAAGAAATCATAAGCGATCTGACGCTGAAATACAACAGGGCCCGCCAGGGTTCCATCACACAGGAGCTGACGGAGATTATAGCCGGTGCGGAGGCCCTGGGATAAAAATCGGAAGTTTTTTTGATTGAAAGGTTTTAACGAAAAGAACCCGCGCGAGCGGGAGGAAAGAGGTAGAAATGGCAGGAGAAAACAGAGGCAAGGTTACCCAGGTCATCGGTGCGGTGCTGGATATCCGCTTTGATGAGGGTAATCTGCCTGAGATTAACGAAGCAATTCGCATTCCTACCGGAGAGGGCAGTGAGCTGTCGGTGGAGGTTTCCCAGCACCTGGGTGACGACACCGTCAGGTGTATCGCCATGGGAAGTACCGATGGTCTGGTCAGGGGTATGGATGCGATTGCAACCGGCGCCCCCATTTCCGTTCCGGTAGGTGAGAAGACTTTGGGGCGTATCTTCAATGTTTTGGGTCAGCCGATTGACAATAAACCGGCTCCTGAGGGAGTATCTTATGAGCCGATTCACAGACCTGCGCCGAAATTCGAAGAGCAGGCTACGGAAAAGGAACTGCTGGAGACCGGAATCAAGGTGGTTGATCTGCTTTGTCCGTACCAGAAAGGCGGAAAGATCGGTCTGTTCGGCGGCGCCGGCGTGGGAAAGACGGTGCTGATTCAGGAGCTGATCCGTAATATTGCCACGGAGCACAGCGGATATTCCGTGTTCACAGGTGTAGGAGAGCGTACCCGTGAGGGTAATGACCTTTACCATGAAATGATGGAGTCCGGTGTTATTGACAAGACTACCATGGTATTCGGTCAGATGAACGAGCCGCCCGGAGCCAGAATGCGTGTGGGCCTTACCGGACTGACCATGGCAGAGTATTTCCGTGACAAGGGCGGCAAGGATGTGCTGCTGTTTATTGATAACATTTTCCGTTTTACCCAGGCAGGAAGCGAAGTTTCCGCGCTGCTGGGACGTATGCCCTCCGCGGTGGGGTACCAGCCCACGCTCCAGACGGAGATGGGCGCCCTTCAGGAGAGAATTACATCCACAAAGAGCGGTTCCATCACTTCCGTTCAGGCAGTCTATGTGCCTGCGGATGACCTGACAGACCCGGCGCCGGCTACTACTTTTGCGCATTTGGACGCTACTACCACATTGTCCCGTGCCATTGTGGAGCTTGGTATTTATCCGGCAGTGGATCCGCTGGAGTCCTCATCCCGTATTCTGGATCCCAGGATCGTGGGAGAGGAGCATTACCAGACGGCCCGCGGCGTGCAGGAGATTCTGCAGCGCTATAAGGAACTGCAGGATATTATTGCCATTCTGGGTATGGACGAACTTTCAGAGGAGGATAAGCTTGTAGTGTCCCGGGCCCGTAAGGTTCAGAGATTCCTGTCCCAGCCTTTCTTCGTGGCAGGGCAGTTTACCGGTCTGGAAGGAAAATATGTTCCTATCAATGAAACCATTCGAGGGTTCAGAGAGATTCTGGAAGGCAAACATGACGATATCCCTGAAAGCTATTTCCTGAATGCAGGCAGCATTGATGATGTATTAGCCCGGGTTTAATGCAGATGGAGGGAAAATATGGCAGATAAAAACGACTTTCTTCTGCGCATCATTACGCCGGACAGGGTTTTTTACGAAAACCGGGTGGATATGGTGGAATTCAATACCACCGAAGGCGAGATCGGTATACTGCCGGGACATATCCCCATGACAGTAATCGTAAAACCGGGTATCTTGTCCATCAGTGAGCCGGAAGGAGAAAAAAAGGCGGCACTGCATTCCGGATTTGCGGAGATTTTGCCTGAAGGTGTGACGATTCTGGCTGAAACAATTGAATGGCCCGGGGAGATCGATGGAGACCGTGCAAAATCTGCGAAGGAGCGGGCCGAGAAGCGTTTGAGCGGGAAGTCTCCCAACACGGATATTGCCAAGGCTGAAACTGCATTGCAGAGGGCACTGGCACGTATAGAAGTATTGAAATAGGATTTGGAATTCCGGCGGCGGCTGGTAACAATTGGATGAAAACACGCATATGCTGTTAAAAAACAAAGAGGAAAGCGTATGGAATTTCATTCAAAGCTGTTGCAGCCGCTGTCGGAAAACAAGGTAAGGGGCTGGAACGGGCCCCTTCCTTTTTATATGGCTTATCCCGGTTATTACAGCCCGGGAGGGGAGCAGGAACTGCTGCAGGATCTGGAGTATTTGCAGCAGATGTATCCCAATGATGTAAAACGCTATCAGAGAAGGGTAGCCGATATTCTGGACAAGGCAGATTACGAGGGCAGCATGATCTATGATGAGTATCCGGACAGATACAGCCTGCTGTCGCTGGCCAGGTCAATCTGCAGAATTTTGGAAAAAGAGGAAGAGAACACACCCGGGGAGGACATGATTCAGGTACTTTTATGCAATGAAGTATACAAGCGCCGTCATGGAGGCTGCAGGGGAAGCTTCCGTCCCTGGCAGTAAATGACAGGAAGTGTGCCCTGAGGTGTAACAATAAATTATTTTGGGAAATAATCAGAGACAGATATGGATGAACTTAGGGAACTTTTCCAGCAGATGCTGGATCAGGATTTAATACAGATAATACTGAGCAATACAAGAGATGCCTCCAGAGGTACAAAAGTGAAAATCCGGCCGGTGATGCTGCGGGGAGAACTTTATTTTCAGGAGACTCTTTACCGGGAGACCAAGGTTTTTCACTCCAATTATCCGAAAGAGCAGATGCTGGACCATATGGCGGGATGTTTCCGGCAGGCGCAGATGGGAAACGGCGTCTGGGAAGTTACAGTTCTGGTGAGCAAAAAAGGAAAGATCTCCATAAAGCGCAGACGCCGTCCGGATGCGGATATACCGGAAAGAAAATCTGCCGGCTTGTCCCATAACCGCCCGAAACAGTATATACTGCAGGAGGGGCAGCCGGTGGACTTTCTGGTGGAACTGGGTGTCCAGACAAGGGATGGAAAAGTAGTAAAGTCGAAATATGACAAATTCCGCCAGATAAACCGCTACCTGGAGTTTATAAGGGATATTCTGGATAAGCTTCCTGCGCACCGCCGGATCCGCATCGTGGATTTTGGCTGCGGAAAGTCTTATTTGACATTTGCAATGTATTATTATCTGCATCAGCTCCAGGGCAGGGAGATTCAGGTGACGGGGCTGGATCTGAAAGCAGACGTGATCAGGCGCTGCAGTGAACTGGCAGAAAAACTGGGATATACAGGACTGGAATTCCAGGAGGGGGATATCAGCAGTTTTTGGGGGACGGATCAGGTGGACATGGTGGTATCCCTGCACGCCTGCGACAAGGCCACGGACTATGCCCTTGAGAAAGCCGTTAAATGGGGGGCCGGTGTGATTATGGCGGTTCCCTGCTGTCAGCACGAGCTGAACAGCCAGATGCAGTGTGAACTGCTGCAGCCGGTGCTGAAGTATGGTGTGATCAGGGAGCGCATGGCGGCCCTGATCACGGATGCCCTGCGGGCAGACCTGCTGGAGAAAAGCGGGTATGACACGCAGATACTGGAATTTATCGATATGGAACACACTCCGAAGAACCTGATGATCCGGGCGGTAAAGACGAAGGGAATGCGGCCGAAATCCGGTGTGCCTGAGGGAGAAAAGGAATTCCGGGCTGACCGGCTGATGGAATTTCTGCATGTAAATCCCACTCTGAAGGAGCTTTTATGAGAAAAAGTGTCATAAAATTATCGGTTTTTATCATTGTTTTTCTGTTTTCCCTGGTAGCGGTAAGCAAGTTTATGAATAGAGGGCATGATAATCTGACTATGGAGATGACGCCCAGCACCCTTCCGCTGGTGACCATGACACTGGGGGGAGTGGAATACAATCAGCTTCACGGGTACTGTGCAGACACAGACATTGCATTTCAGAGAGAATCCGTCACCGTGCTTGGAGAGAGCCGTGACACCGGATTTGTGGTAGATACTTTCGGGGAAACCGTGAACGGGGTTTCCATTGAGGTGCGGAGCGCGGATGGTTCCAGGCTGATAGAAGATACAATAGTGAAGGAGCTTAAGACAGAGGGGGAACGAATCAGGGGGAATCTGGCTTTAAAGGATCTGATTGAGAGGGATACGGAATATTCCCTGAAAATCGTACTGGACCTGGAAGGGGAAAGGCAGGCAGCGTATTATACCAGGGTCATCTGGAGCAGTGACCTTCATGTGCAGGAAAAAATGGATTTCTGCAGGGATTTTCATGAGAGACTATATGACAGGGAGGCGGCCAGGGAACTGGCAAAATACCTGGAGACCAACTCCAGGCTGGAGGATAATACTTCGTTCCATAAAGTAAATATCCACAGCAGTTTCCGGCAGATTACCTGGGGAAACCTGGAAGTAAGCCAGGTGTCAGAACCGGCTGTCAGGCTCACAGAGATTGCCACGCAGACGGCCTCTGTGTTATTTGACTATATTGTGTCCACTTCCGAGGACAGCGGTACCACTTATTACAGGGTGGAGGAGTATTACCGTGTCCGTTATACCACGGACAGGATTTACCTGCTGGACTATGAGCGCACCATGACACAGATTCCGGATATCGAAAGGATGTATGTGAACGACAAGATACTGCTGGGCATTACGGACCAGGATGTGCAGATGCAGGAAAGTGAAGATGGAAATGTGGTGGTGTTTGAGGTGGCAGACCGGCTTTTCAGCTATAATGTGACCACAAACAAACTGACAGCCATTTTCAGTTTTTACGACAAGGATAACTGGGATGCGCGGACCATGTACAATCAGCATGGAATCCGGATCCTGCATGTGGACGAGGGCGGTAATGTACAGTTTGCCGTTTACGGCTATATGAACAGGGGAAGACATGAGGGAGAGGTGGGGATTCAGCTTTATACCCACAACAGCGTACAGAATACCATAGAAGAACTTCTGTATATTCCTTATGAGAAGACATATGCAGTGCTGGCTGCCGAGCTGGACCAGTTATTGTATCTGAACCGGGAACAGAAGCTGTATTTTGTGCTGAACAATGCGGTGTATGGTGTTGACCTTGTCCAGAGGACATATTCCCGGATGCTGGATATTGCCCAGGATGAGGGGCTGCAGGTGTCGGAAGACGATAAGATTGCCGTGTGGCCGGAAGGGGATGACATCTACCATAGCAAGGGCCTGGAAATCCGGAATTTCGAAACGGATACACGGAAAATCATCTCCGTGGCAGAGGGGGAAGTCATCCGTCCTCTGGGATTTATGCAGGAAGATATCATATACGGAGTGGCGCGGGCAGAGGATATTTTTATGGAGAGCTCCGGCAGGATTTTTTATCCCATGTACAAGATCTGTATCTGTAATTCCTCCGGGGAACTGCTGAAGGAATATGCACAGCAGGACATCTATGTGACGGAATGCCGCGTATCAGACAACCAGATTACGCTGGAAAGGGTGAGGAGACTGGAATCGGGAAGTTACCAGGAGGCCCAGGAAGAGCATATTACCAATAATCTGGAGGCAGAAACCGGAAAGAATATAGTGGTGGCGGAAGACACGGAACGGTATCAGCGATATATCGAAATACAGATGAGAAATGTGATTGACGAGAAATCCATTAAAATTGTGATTCCCAAAGAAGTGGTGTATGAGGGGGGAAGAAGGCTTAATCTGCCGGATTCCCAGGAAACAGAAAGATATTATGTATATGGGCCTTATGGTGTGGACGGAATCTATATATCGCCTGCGGCAGCAGTGAACCTGGCCTATGATGTGTCAGGGATTGTGGTGGACAAAAGCGGGGAACGCATCTGGCTGAAAGGCAACCGTATGGCAAAAAACCAGATTATGGCAATCAGGGAGGCTGAAGTCACAGAAGAGAGAGGGTCTCTGGCAGTTTGCCTTGACACGATGCTGGGCTATGAGGGAATCAGCAGGAATACACAGTATTTACTGGATAATGGGGAAAATGTCCATCAGATTCTGCAGGACAACCTGGCGGATTCCACAGTGCTGGACCTGACAGGCTGCAGCCTGGATGCGGTTCTCTATTTTGTGAACAGGGATATTCCGGTACTGGTGATGATGGAAGATGGCTCGGCGGTGCTGCTTGTGGGGTTCAACGAATACAATACTGGCATACTGGATCCCTGGAAGGGAACCATAGAAAGGATGGGAATGAATGATTCCCGGGAGTGGTTTGAGCAGAACGGAAATCAGTTTGTGACGTATATTGACAGGAAGCCATAAACGGTATGGGAATTACCGGCTGCACTATGTGCTTGTATTCGTTTACATCTGGACGTATAAGGAAATATATGGTATAATGACCTTATTCTGGAAAGGAAGAGGCCGAATGGCCATGGGATACCATGATTCCATGTGAGCTGATGCGCACAGAATTATGGTATAATAAGTCCATATTTGTGGCATGGAGAGGCCGAATGGCCATGAATACCATGATTCCATGTGAGCTGATGCGCACAGAATCATGGTATAATAAGTCCATATTTGTGGCATGGAAGTACATTGAGAACCAGGAGGTAAGGAACGTGAAGGCAGAAAAGATACCCGCGCTTATTGGTGTGGTGCTGATTATCTTGTTGGCTTTTCTGATTGTATGGCAGGCAGATATACTGGGAGTGTCGGCAAGCCGGCTGGAGCAGGATGCGCGGGAGAAGCAGGAGATTCGAAACGGCTGGGAGATGGCCCAGGCAGTCAATGACGAGATGTGTGCCATGCTCTTCTATGATGAGGATAAGGATGAATGTGCATATTCCATCTACCTGAGCAGGGAAGGCATCTCATATGGTTACTTTTACAGGCAGGGCGGTTTTGACGCTTATATGGCAGAAGGTGTAAAGGGTGTGGTGTTTGAAGACAAAGGAATTGCACTGATGTCATTAAACCGTGACAAGGTATGCAAGATTGTGGTGGATAACGACATTACGAAGGATGTCATTCCGGTAGACCCGGAGGAACCATTTGCGGTAGTCCTCCCCATCGACTGCGGCGCCATAACAATGTATGACGCCCAGGAAAATATTGTGACATTATATGATACATACACCGGGGCCTGATCATCAGATCAGGCCGCTTTTTAATAGGCGGCGGCGAAGCTGTCTGCCGATCAGCATTGCCATCACCAGTTTCACAAGGTCTATGAATATGTAGGGAAGAACTCCGGCTGCCAGAGCCTGCATAAATGTATAGGAGGCCTGATAAGCCAGCCAGACGGTTCCGAACAGATAGCAGACGGCTGTGCCCAGTATCATGCCGAGAAAACCCATCAGAAGATTATCCCCCCATTTGTCCACGAAAAATCCACAGATCAGAGCCATAAAGATATAACCCAAAAGGTAGCCTCCGGTAGGGCCGAACAGGGGGCCGGGGCCTCCCAGAAAACCGGAAAAGACGGGAAGTCCTGCCAGCCCAAGCAGGATATAAACCACAACGCTCAAAGTTCCCAGTTTCATGCCCAGGACGGATATCACGAAATAGATAGCCAGAAATCCAAGGGTGACAGGGACCGGGCTTATGGGAATTCTCAGTGACCAGGGCGCAAGAAGGCAGATCACTGCGGACATGAGTCCGGCCAGGGCGATCTGCCTTATGCCGAATTTCGGTTTTGGGGTGGTAGGAAGTGTGCTTGTCTGGTTCATAGTGGATACCTCTCTTTCAGCAAAAATGTTAACCTAAAAAAGATATGGGTTACAATTAAGAAGTATACTAAAAAACAAGACAAATGTCAACCTTAAAAATTAAAAGGTTGACATCAGCGGTTTCCTTTCTTCTTATATTTTGCTACCACATTCTGAATTCTTTCATTGGGATTCAGAAGGTCGCTAATGGAAGAATCGTGGTTTAAGGTGTCAATAATATAGGCCACATATTTGCTCATATCACAGTTGATATACCATTCTCTCTGGAGCAGTTCCGGTGTCTGGTAAATCAGGTTGGTGGTGAGCACTTTATCGATGAGACCGTTTTGGTAAGCTTCGTCAAACTTGTCCAGTCCGCTGGTAAAGAGACCGAATGTGGAGAAGACAAATATTTTGCGGGCTTTGCGCTCCTTTAAGGCAGCTGCCACTTCCAGCATGCTGTCTCCGGAAGAAATCATGTCGTCAATAATAATCATATCCTTGCCTTCCACGCTGGTTCCCAGGAACTCATGGGCAATGATAGGATTACGGCCGTTCACTACCTTTGTATAGTCTCTCCTCTTGTAGAACATACCCATGTCCAGCCCCAGGACATTGGCAATATAGATGGCACGGGTCATACCGCCTTCATCCGGACTGATAACCATCATGTGATCGGAATCCAGCTTCAGATCTTCCACATTGCGCAGCAGGCCTTTGATAAACTGGTAGGCAGGCTGGACGGTCTCAAACCCGTGCAGCGGAATCGCGTTCTGTACCCTGGGATCATGGGCGTCAAATGTGATAATATTATCCACGCCCATCTGTACCAGTTCCTGCAGAGCCAGTGCACAGTCCAGGGATTCCCTGGAAGTTCTCTTATGCTGACGGCTTTCATAGAGAAAAGGCATGATTACAGTGATGCGGCGGGCTTTTCCTCCCACGGCGGCAATGATGCGCTTCAGGTCCTGGTAATGGTCGTCAGGAGACATGTGATTTTCGTGGCCGGACAGGGAGTATGTGAGAGAATAATTACATACATCCACCAGCAGGTACAGGTCATACCCTCGGACGGATTCCAGAATCATGCCCTTGGCCTCCCCGGAACCGAAACGGGGAACTTTTGTGTTCAGCAGATACGATGCCCTCTGATAGCCGGAGAATGCCAGGGAGTCTTTGTGCTCGCTTTCACGCTCTGCCCTCCATTTTACCAGGTAACGGTTGATTTTTTCACCCAGGGGCCTGCAGCCTTCCAGGGCGATGATTCCCAGTGATCCCACGGGGATGGTTTCCAGGTTTCTTTTTTCTTCGCGGTTGCCCATGCAAGTTTCCTTTCTTTTCTTGAAACGAGTTTATATGTCACATTGCGGTCGTGTTTGCCAGGCGCTTTTTCAGGATACGGATATCCGGTCCTGTCAGTTTACACAATGTAAAACCACTGGTAATTCTGGAAAAAATCCTGTCTGAGTAGCGGTCCCGGAGCTCCTCAAGACTGATATTGGTGGAAATCAGGGTAGATTTCCCGCGCAAATGCCGTTCATTGAGACAGGAGAACAGCTGGGAAGTCACAAAACTGTTGGTGATTTCCGTTCCCAGGTCATCGATAATCAGCAGGTCGCAGTTGTAGAAATCCTCATAAAATTCTCCCGACGCTTCCTTTGCCTTCATGTCAAAGGCATAGCGGGCCAGGGTGTCAAACAGGGCGGAGGAACTGAAATAGATTACGGAATTGCCTGCCTGGAGGAGTTCCTTTGCGATACATCCGGACAGAAAGCTTTTGCCGGTGCCCACGGTACCATAAAAAAAGAGATTCCGGCTGTTTGTCTTAAAGTCATCTATGAAGCTGTGGCATAACTGCACGGCAGTCTCAAACCGGCGGAGATCATCGTTTTGGTAATAGGCATATGAGAGTGTGGAAAAATTCTCCCGGGCAATCATGTCCTGTATGTTGGACTGCGCATAGAGAATACGTATTTCCCGCTGCCGGAAACAATGGCACTTTTCTTTGAGGCTGCCGGCACCGGTAATGTAACCGGTGTCCTGACAGTCAGGGCAGGAAAATACGGGATCAAGATAATCGGATGGAAAGCCATACTGTCTCAGAAGCGTTTTTTGCCGTGAGACCACTTTGGCCAGACTTTCGTGGAGATCGTGCAGAGCCCCATCGTCGCCATCCAGCATACGCCTGGCGCTGGCAACGGAAATGGTGCTGATGGAATCTGCCAGTTCCCGGAAGCCGGGAATCCTGTCGCAGACCTGGTTCAGCCGGGATTCCGACAGGGAACGGTTGGCATCCCGTATGCGTTCATAGTCTTTGATGATAGATTCGTATTGTAAATGATTGAGTGCCACTGGGTTCTCCTATTCCGGTCCCGCGCCGGGAACCGGCTGAAAAAAGAATCCGGCCCCGCCGGCTGCGGGCAAATTCTTTCAGTTGCTTAACAGTTCCTGCTCCAGAACATCAAAATCATAATTGTTCTGGGCAAACTGGTTGAAACGATTGGCGGATTTCGGGGAAACAGGGGGTTTCCTGCGCTGGCGGTACGAATCGTCTATTTTGAGAATATCCGCTTTGTGATGTACATTCTGCCGTTTCCAGCTGCTTAAGATCCCCTCGGCATATTCAAAACGATGCTTGTCCGTGGCCAGGACAGTGCGTTCACAGGCTTCGATAATAATGTCTGTGGAAAAACCGTAGTCTTTCAGCCAGCGGCTTATGTATTCCAGCTCTTTGCCGGTGGGGGAACCGTCCCTGCCCAGCCCGTTCATAATGGTATAAATATTTTTGTCATAGCGGTAACTGTTCTTCTGAGCCTGCTTAGGCGTGGAAATACCTTCCCGGGCCCAGTTTACGGCTACTTTTTCAATATATTTGAAATCTTTTTTCCCCTTGTCCACACAGTACTGGATCAGGTAGTCGATGAGGTCATCGGAAAAACGGAGCACATCCTTAAAATACAGAATGGTCTTTACCTCACCGGGCGTCAGGGGCCTGCCGATATAGGATTCCGCGATAAACAGAAGCTGCGAGGTGTCCTGCCGGTTTTTAAATTCCTTCAGCTGGTCTGCAGAGTAGGAAGGCTTTGCCAGCGCGTCTTCCGCAGTCTCCGGGAGGAGATCCCGGTTTTCCGGGGAACTGATCCTGGAAATGGAAGCAGGAGCCTCCGCTGTGGGAGAAGGCACGAAGGAAGACACCGGACGGGGGACGGAAGGGTTCTCTGCCCCGGTACGGGAGAACAGATCGCGGATGTGGATTCCCACAAGGTTTTTCCTGTCATCATAGTCCAGCTCCAGCAGCTGCAGGTCCTGCCAGTATTTCAGGGCGCGCATAACATCCTTTTCCGTGTGGTTAAACTTGTCTGCCATATCGGATACGCTGGTAGCCTGCCGTGCGTTCATCATGCGGAGCAGATATAGATATACTTTCAGCTGGGCGTCATTGGCATCTTTCATATATTCATCTATAAAAAGATTGGACACAACCGTGGATTCCACATGATCGTCTTTGTAAATTGTCAAGCGCGGCATGGTTTATACACTCCCTGTCTGTTCTGGATTTGTCACGGTTCAGATAGGACACTGAACTGCGGCCTGTATTGGACAATAAGATTCCGGAGCCGGCGTCCGGCACGGATACATGACGCCTCCGGCCTATTCCCGCAGCAGACTCTCCGATAATGTAAAAAGAGTATAGCATAAGGCTTTTGAAAAGAAAATAGTCAATTTGTCCGAAACTTTTGCAGGCTTTCCGGCAGGGCAAAAATGTGGAAAATGTGGAAAATGTGGATAAATTTTCCTGTCAGGCTGATTTCCGGCATCTGTTGGGATGATAATATCCACAAGATGGAATCTGCCCTTTTTACGCCGTCTTGTGGATACTGTGGATAATTACCGGCCCAGCAGATTTTCGCCGATTTTCATCACATCTCCCGCACCCATGGTTATCAACATATCACCGTTTATGCAATTTTCCAGTAAAAAGTTTTCCGTCTCGTCAAAAGTGGAAAAATAATGGCATTCCTGCCCCAGGCTTTGGACCTCACGCAGGAGATCTTCCGAACTGATGCCCAGATCATCATTTTCCCGGGCGGCATAAATATCCGTCAGGACCACTTTGTCCGCCAGGGTAAGGGCCTGTGCCAGTTCCTTTAAAAAAGCCTTGGTCCGTGAATAAGTGTGGGGCTGGAAAACGCACCAGAGTCTTTTGTGGGGATAGTTGGCGGCGGCTTTTAAAGTGGCGGCAATCTCCGTGGGATGATGGGCATAGTCGTCTATGACGGTGACGCCGCCGATGGAACCTTTGTATTCGAAACGGCGGTCCGTGCCCCGGTAAGCGCCCAGTGCCCGGACGGTGATGCCGCTGTCGATGGAAAGCCGGTCCGCCAGCGCCACGGCCGCCATGGCATTGTATATATTGTGTTCCCCGGGCACCTGCAGGGTAAACTGACGTTCCCGGTTTCCCGGGCCATACAGCGTAAACGTGGGACAGCCAAGTGAATTATAATGAATGTCTGCGGGATGGTAATCCGAATTATCATCGGGGCCAAAGGTGACCACGGGACATTTCAGGTTATGGGTAATTTCATCCGGATTCTCAATCTGCCCATTGATAATCAGACAGCCGTTCTCCGGCAGAAGCTCCGCAAATTTCCGGAAGGAATTCCGGATATCGTCCAGGTCCCTGAAAAAGTCCAGGTGATCGGCCTCAATATTCAGGATAATGCCGATTCTGGGGAAAAAATCGAGAAAACTGTTGGTGTATTCACAGGCTTCCGTGACAAAATAACCGGATTTTCCTATACGCATATTGCTCCCGATATCCTTCAGTATGCCGCCGATGGACAAAGTGGGATCCAGGTCAGCCTGGAGCAGAATCTCGCTGATCATGGAGGTGGTAGTGGTCTTGCCATGGGTGCCGCTGACGGCAACGGGCATTTGGTAATTTTTCATAATCTGTCCCATAAGCTGTCCCCTGGTGAGGCAGGGAAGCTGTTTTTCATGGGCGGCAATGTATTCGGGATTATCAGGAAGAATGGCGCTGGTAAAAACCACGCAATCGATGGGGTCAGTCATATTTTCGGCGCGTTGTCCATAAAATACCTTAATCCCCTTTGATTCCAGCACATGGGTCAGCGGACTGGGAGCGCGGTCGGACCCGGAGACACGGAATCCCGCGTCTGCCAGCAGCTCTGCCAGACAGCACATGCTGATGCCGCCGATTCCTACAAAGTAGATGGAAGAGGGATGGTCAAAATCCAGTTTATACATAATCAATGCTCCTTCTGTATCATTTATGATTCCTTCTTATTATAAACGGTATTGACTGAAAAAACAAATAAAAAACACGGCAGGATGAAAATATAGGGCAAATATTTACTTTATGTCTGTAGTCGTTTCGGGAAGCGGAGAGGAGGGTAACAGCAAATATTCCGCGGACGCCGGCAGAAAACAGTCTGAATTCAAATTTAAAAGTAAAAATTTTAGAGAAAATAGACAAATTTTTCTGCGTATAGACAAAAAATATATGAAATATTAATATAAAGTGTATAATAAAAACAAAATTTTCGACATTGATTATTCCATTTTAGAAAAGAGTATGTTATAATATTTCTAATCAACATACCATCCAAATGTAACGTGCGGGACGGCTTGTGACAGATCTGTCCGGCGGCGCAGAATCACCCGGACGGGATTCTGGCCCGGAGGCGGGAGCATTGTTTCCGAATAAGTTATCATATGCACGTGTACAGAAAAGAGTGCGGAGAGTAAAGAAAAGATGTGCCCGGAGGCCTGGCAAAGGCAGGAGGGGTATGTGAAATCTGGACAGGGGTGAAGAAATGATTAAAAAAGAGATGATTGCCATGCTGCTGGCGGGAGGACAAGGCAGCCGGCTGGGTGTACTCACAGCCAAAATGGCAAAACCGGCGGTGGCATTTGGAGGGAAATACCGCATTATCGACTTTCCGCTTTCCAACTGTATTAATTCGGGAGTGGACACTGTGGGGGTTCTGACCCAGTATCAGCCACTGCGGCTCAACAGCCATATCGGAATCGGTATTCCATGGGATCTGGACCGCAATATCGGCGGCGTGACGGTGCTGCCTCCCTACGAAAGGATGAGCAGCAGCGAGTGGTATACGGGGACTGCAAACGCCATATACCAGAACATGGAATATATGGAGAGTTATCATCCGGAATACGTGCTGATATTGTCAGGTGATCATATCTACAAGATGGATTATGAGATCATGCTGGATTATCATAAAGCCAACAATGCGGGGGTGACCATAGCGGTCATGCCGGTGCCCATGGAGGAGGCAAGCCGTTTTGGCATCATGACGGCAGACGAGAAAGGAAAAATTACCAAATTTGAGGAAAAACCGGAACATCCCCAGAGTAATCTTGCCAGCATGGGTATCTATATTTTTAACTGGAAGACCCTGAAGAAAGCCCTGGTTACCATGGCTGAACAGCCTGCGCTGGATTTTGGAAAACATGTGATTCCCTACTGTCATAAAAAGGGCATACCCATGTATGCCTACGAGTTTACCGGATACTGGAAAGATGTGGGAACCCTGCAGTCTTACTGGGAAGCCAATATGGAACTGATCGACATTGTGCCGGAATTCAATCTGTATGAGGAGTACTGGAAGATTTATACCAAGAGCGAGATTCAGCCGCCCCAGTATTTCTCCCCTGACAGCGTGGTGGAACGGAGCATCATCGGGGAGGGGACGGATGTCTACGGGAAGATATATAATTCTGTCATC
This sequence comes from uncultured Acetatifactor sp., assembly GCA_910577185.1. GTDB lineage: Bacteria > Bacillota > Clostridia > Lachnospirales > Lachnospiraceae > Acetatifactor. The sequence continues at coordinate 19,445 of CAJTLR010000011.1, read as the reverse complement.
GGCTGCGGCGTCACCATAGGAAAGGATACGGTGATCAGGGATTCCATTATCATGAACAATACCCAGATCGGGCATAACTGTGAACTGAATAAAGCGATTGTGGCAGAGGAAGTGCGCATCGGCAATCATGTTTGTCTCGGCATGGGAGGAGAGGCCGAAAACGACATGGCCCCCCATATTTATAATCACGGTATTGTCACCGTGGGGGACAGAAGCGTGATTCCCAACGGCATCAGGGTAGGAAAAAATGCCGTTATTTTTGGGGTGACCACGGGTGCGGATTACGAGCAGTCAGCCCTTCCGGCAGGCAAAACTTTGATTAAGGCAGGTGAGCGGCAATGAGGGCAGTGGGAATTATTTTGGCAGGCGGAAACAACCGCAGGATGAGGGAACTGTCGCAGAAGAGGGCTGTGTGTGCAATGCCAGTTGCAGGAAGCTACCGCAGCATCGATTTTACCCTGAGCAACATGGCGAATTCCCATATCCAGAAAGTGGCAGTATTCACACAGTACAACGCAAGCAGCCTGAATGAACATCTGAGTTCTTCCAAATGGTGGGATTTCGGGAGGAAGCAGGGGGGACTGTTCACATTCACTCCTGTTGTGACCTCGGATAACAGTAACTGGTACAGAGGTACGGCAGATGCCATTTACCAGAATCTGGGCTTTTTAAAAAGCAGTCATGAGCCTTATGTGGTGATTGCGTCAGGGGACGGGGTTTATAAACTGGATTTTAACAAGGTGCTGGAATTTCATATTGAGAGAAAAGCGGATATCACGGTGGTGTGCCGTGATATGGAACCGGGAGCCGGTCTGGAGAGATTCGGCACCATACGCATGAATGAGGAGAGCCGCATTGATGAATTTGAAGAAAAGCCCCTTCAGGCCAAATCAAATGTCATCTCCTGCGGGATTTATATTCTGCGCCGCCGCCAGCTGATCGAAATGGTGGAAAAATGCGCGGAAGAGGACAGATATGATTTTGTCAGGGATATCCTGATCCGATATAAAGATGTAAGGAGGATTTACGGCTACAAAATACGGGATTACTGGAGGAATATTGCCTCGGTGGAAGATTATTACGGAACCAATATGGATTTCCTGAAAGCGGAGGTAAGACATTATTTCTTTAAACAGTATCCGGATATTTATTCAAAGGTTGACGATCTTGCCCCAGCCAAGTATAATGTTGGAGCAGACGTAAGAAACAGCCTGATCTCCAGTGGCTGCATTGTAAACGGCATAGTGGAGAATTCCGTCATATTCAAAAAAAGTTATATAGGAAACAACTGTTGTCTAAAAAATTCCATTATCCTGAATGATGTGTATATCGGTGACAATACATATATTGAAAACTGTATTGTGGAAAGCCACAGCACCATTCGGGCAAATTCCCACTATGTGGGTGAGGACGGTCATATCCGCATTGTAGTAGAGCGGAATGAAAGATATACAATGTAGCAAAAGGGCGTTCTTAAATTCCTGAATAAGGGGGTTTTGCAGATGCAGATTACAGATGTGCGCGTACGCAAAATTGCGAAGGAAGGCAGGATGAAGGCCGTTGTGTCCATTACCTTTGACGGGGAGTTCGTAGTACATGACATTAAGGTAATCGAAGGCGACAAAGGTTTGTTCATCGCAATGCCCAGCAAGAGGACGGCTGATGGGGAATACAAAGATATTGCCCATCCCATCAATTCCTCTACCAGAGATGCGATCCAGAAGGCAATTCTGGAGAGCTACGAGAAGGCTTTGTTGGAGCCGGACGGGGAATAGGACGTGACAGCATTGGAATTGACATTAGAATCCCCCAAATGCCATGGCAGTAAATGTCATGGCATTTTTTTGTGCACACGGGTGCATAAGGAAAATTGTTGCTGACGCAACATGCGCCCGGCGCGGCGGGCAGTGGAGAGGGGCATCCCCGCTACAGCTCCAGCAGGAGCATGGCGGCGGCATACAGTATGACCAGAAAAATAACATTGTACCATGTAAACATTTTCAGGTAGGCGCTCTTGCGGGCAGAGGCGCTGTTTCCGTAGCACCGGTAGGAGATGACACTGGCCAGGGAGGCGATCAGTGTACCAAGTCCCCCAATGTTGACGCCGTATAAAAGGGCGCGGGCGTTTTCGGTAAAACCGGAAAGCAGAATGGCAGCCGGAACATTGCTGATAAACTGGCTGAGAAGAACCCCCATGGGCAGTTCGGAGCCCTGAATCCACTGCTGGAGTACGGAGGATACGGCGGGGATGCGTTCCGTATTGCCGATAAACAGGAAGAAACATAAAAAGGTCAGCAGAAGGAAGTAATCCACGGAGCGGAAAAGTTTTTTGTCTATAAAAAATACCGCCGCAATCAGGATGGCCAGCATGGCCTGCCAGGACAGCAGGCGCAGAACACAGGCAAGGCAGACAAAAAACAGGGCCAGATAGGCCATAAACCTGCTTTTTTCAGGAGGGCGTACCGGCTCCATGGCGCCCACCGACAGGGGCGCGCTGCCCAGCAGGAACACTGCCGCTCCCAGCAGAATCAGGGAGAGCAGGGCAAGGGGCAGCATATAGCCCAGAAAACTTCCCATGGACAAATCAAAGGCTGTGTATAAGTACAGGTTCTGGGGATTTCCGATGGGCGTCAGCATACTGCCCAGATTGGCAGCCACGGTCTGCAGTGCCACCACCGGGATCATAAGACTTTGCTGTCCTGCCAGATGAAGCACCATCACCGCAAAGGGCACAAAGGTAATCAGGGCCACGTCGTTGGTGATGAGCATACTGCAGATAAAGCACAATGCCACCAGCAGAAAACTCAGCTGCCTGCTGGTCCGGATCCCGCCCAGAAGGTAAAAACCCAGATAACGGAACAGACCGATATCCTGGAGACCGCAGATCACCAGCATGAGGCAGAACAGCAGGGCCAGGACGCGAAAATCCGGATATTCCAGGTATTTTTGGTCAGGGGGTACGAAGAATACGGAAACTGCCGCTAAAATGGCGGCAACACAGAGCACGGTTTCTTTTTTGAAAAAGCTGATCAGCCGTTCCGAAATTTTTCTCTTGTTCATGATGGATGTCCTTTCATAATCTGCATTCCACATACTTGTACCGGCGCCGCAGCCGGGCAAAAACACCCCCGGGATGCTTTCATCATTATAGCATGGACGTTTTTGAAAATGAAGGAGGAATTTCGCAATTGTTTTCGTATTCTGGTTCTTGCAACTTAAGGGCAAATCATTTATGATAGTTGTGTTGCGGCCAATCCGGCATAAAGGGCCCAAAAACCTGCGGCAGGGAAACGCGGGCCGGATACCGGAGGAACCGGGACCGCCAAAGGGACGGCAGAAAAGTCACCGGTTTGGATGAGAAAAAAGGAATGCCTGCGGGAGGCAGGCCTGGAGGGATAACATGTATATTATTGTCGGACTTGGAAATCCCGGCAGGGAGTATCAAGATACAAGGCATAATATCGGTTTTTGTGTGCTGGAAAAGCTGGCATCGGAGGAAAAAATCGATATTTTGGAGAAAAGGCACAAGGCCATCATTGGAAAGGGAATCATAGCAGGGCAGAAATGCATTCTTGCAAAGCCCCAGACATATATGAATTTAAGCGGACAGAGCGTGGGGGAACTGGTGAATTATTACAAGGTGGACGAAAAGGCAGAGCTGATTGTGATTTCCGATGACGTGAGTCTGGAGCCGGGGCAGATACGCATCCGTAAAAAGGGAAGCGCGGGCGGGCACAACGGCCTGAAAAATATTATCGCCGTTCTGGGGCATGATACATTTATCCGCGTGAAAATGGGTGTGGGGGAGAAGCCTGCCGGATGGGACCTGGCAGATTATGTGCTGGGACGTTTTTCCTCCGCGGACATGAAAATCATGGATGAAGCGGCAGGGCGGGCGTCGAAGGCGGTACGGACCATTCTCTCTGAGGGGGCAGACACCGCCATGAACCGGTTTAACGGCGCGAAAAAGGAAAAAAAGGAATCGGAATAAAAGGAGCAGGATATGCAGGCATTATTGGCGCCGCTTCAGGAGCTGGCGGAATTCGGCAATATCAGGGAAGCTATCCGGAAGGGAATCCAGGGGGGACAGGGAAGCGTCAGCTCCCTTACCGGCTGTGTGGATTCCCAGAAACTGCATATGATTTACGGGCTTGGGGAGAGCTTCCGGGTCAAGGTCATTGTGACATACAGTGATTTGAAGGCGAAGGAGTTTTTTGAGGAATATAAATTTTATGACAGAAATGTCATGTTGTATCCCGCCAAGGACCTGATATTTTTTCAGGCGGATATTCACGGCAACCAGCTGGTCAGGGAGCGGGTGAAAGTGTTGCGCAGGCTCATGGAAAAAAAGCCGGTGACCATTGTGACCACTTATGCAGCCCTGATGACGCCCCAGGCCATGTGGGACAGGGAAAAGGATATCATTGATGTGGAAAAAGGGGGAACCCTGGAAGAAAACCGGCTGTGCAGACAGCTGGTGGCCATGGGATATGAGAAAAACTACCAGGTGGAGAGTCCGGGCCAGTTTTCCGTCCGGGGAGGCATTGTTGACATCTTTGACCTGACGGAAGAAAATCCTTACCGTATTGAACTGTGGGGGGACGAGGTGGAATCCATCCGCAGTTTTGACATTTTAAGCCAGCGCTCCATTGAAAACCTGGAAAGTATCAGTGTTTTTCCGGCCACGGAATTTGTGCTGGAGGAAGAACGGATCCGGGAAGGCGTCAGAAAGCTGGAAGCGGAGGCTGCCAGGCAGGAAAAGATTTTCCGTGACGGATTTCACACGGAGGAGGCGCACCGGATTGCGGTGCAGGTGAAAGAGCTGAAGGAACAGCTGCTGGAATTTAAGAGCAAGGTCAACCTGGAAGGCTATGTCCGCTATTTTTATGAGGATACGGTGATGTTTCCGGAATTGCTGGCTCGGGTGGCGGCGAACACTTGTCCGGTCTTTTTTGTGGAGGAACCGGGCCGCGTGCGGGAGCAGGCAGAGACCATCGAACTGGAATTCCGGGAAAGCATGGAGCAGCGGGTGCAGAAGGGTTACATTCTGCCGGGACAGATGGACATTCTCTACAGCGGGGAGCAGGTGGCGGCGGTTATGCTGAAAGGCTGCGTGGTCACGGTTTCCACCATGGATACCAAAGGGTATTTTAAGGCAGACAGAAGGGCCGATGCGGCGGCCAGGAATGTGACTTCCTATAACAACAGTTTTGAGACGCTGGTGAGAGACCTGAAAATGTTCCGCCGCAACGGATACCGGGTGCTGCTTCTGTCCGGTTCCCGGACCAGGGCAAAGCGCCTGGCGGAAGACCTGAGGGACCAGGAACTGACGGCAGTATACACGGAAGACCCCATGCGGGAAGTGCAGGCGGGGGAAGTCCTGACCTACTATGGCCATGTGGGCAAGGGTTTTGAATATCCCATGCTGAAATTTGTGGTGCTGTCCGAGACAGATATTTTCGGTGCGGAAAAAAAGAAAAGGAAGTCGAAAAAGAGATATCAGGGACAGCGGATCAAGGATTTCAACGAATTAAAGGTAGGGGACTATGTGGTGCATGAAAGCCATGGTCTGGGGATCTACCAGGGGATCGAAAAGGTTGAGATGGAGGGTGTGGTCAAGGACTACATCAAAATAGAATACCGGGACGGCGGCAATCTGTATGTGCTGGCAACAGGACTGGACGTGATTCAGAAATATGCCTCCGCGGATGCCAGGAAGCCCAAGCTGAACCGGCTGGGTTCCAAAGAATGGGAGCGTACCAAGACAAAAGTGCGCAGCGCTGTCAATGAAGTGGCCAAAGACCTGGTGGAGCTATATGCCGTAAGACAGCAGAGCGCGGGTTATTCTTTTGAAAAGGATACGGTGTGGCAGCGGGAATTTGAAGAAATGTTTCCCTTTGAGGAGACAGAGGACCAGCTGGCCGCCATTATGGACACCAAGGCCGACATGGAGAGCGGGAAAATCATGGACCGGCTGATCTGCGGTGACGTGGGCTACGGCAAGACGGAGATTGCCCTGCGGGCGGCGTTCAAGGCGGTACAGGAGGGAAAACAGGTGGTGTATCTGGTACCCACCACCATTCTGGCCCAGCAGCATTATGCCACCTTTATCCAGCGCATGAAGGATTTTCCCATACATGTGGAACTGATGAGCCGTTTCCGGACGCCGGGGGAAATCCGCAAAACCGTGGCGGAACTGCAGAAGGGCCTGGCGGATATTGTCATCGGAACCCACAGAGTGCTGTCCGAGGATGTGAAATTCAAGGACTTGGGTCTGCTGATTATTGACGAGGAACAGCGGTTCGGGGTGAGCCATAAAGAAAAAATTAAGAAGCTGAAGGAAAACGTGGATGTCCTGACCCTGACGGCAACTCCCATTCCCAGAACCCTTCACATGAGCCTGATCGGAATCAGGGATATGAGTATCCTGGAAGAGCCGCCCGGAGACAGACAGCCCATTCAGACTTTTGTCTGTGAATACAATGAGGAACTGGTGCGGGAGGCCATCTCACGGGAGATGGCCAGGAACGGGCAGGTATATTATGTGTACAACAGGGTGAACAACATTGCGGATGTGACGGCACAGATTGCGGCTTTGGTGCCGGAGGCTTCCGTCTCCTATGCCCATGGCCAGATGAAGGAACATGAACTGGAGAAAATCATGTTTGACTTTATCAACGGCGAGATTGATGTGCTTGTGTCCACCACCATCATAGAGACAGGACTGGATATCCCCAATGTGAATACCATGATCATCCATGATTCCGACAATATGGGGCTTTCCCAGCTCTACCAGCTCAGGGGGAGGGTGGGGCGCTCCAACCGGACTGCCTACGCGTTCCTGATGTACAAACGGGACAAGATGCTGAAGGAAGTGGCGGAAAAGAGGCTGGCTGCCATCAAGGAATTTACGGATCTGGGCAGCGGTTTCAAGATTGCCATGCGGGACCTGGAGATCCGGGGCGCGGGAAATCTGCTGGGTGTGCGCCAGCACGGGCACATGGAGGCTGTGGGATATGACTTGTACTGCAAAATGCTCAACGAGGCAGTGGGAACGCTGAAGGGGGGCAGGGTGCAGGAAGACTTTGCCACCACCATCGATCTGGACGTGGATGCGTTCATTCCGCCTGCCTACATTGTCAACGAAGTGCAGAAGCTGGATATTTATAAGAGAATTGCGGGCATAGAGAATGTGAAAGAGCGGGATGACATGAAGGATGAGCTTCTGGACCGGTTTGGGGAAATTCCCAAATCCGTGGACAATCTGCTTCGCATTGCCCTGGTCCGGGTGGCGGCCCACAGGCTTTATATGACGGAGGTCAGGGGGAAAAACGAAAGGATTGCGTTTACGTTCCGGCCGGATGCGGACCTGGATCCTGCCCGGATTCCGGAGCTTCTGCAAAAATACGGATCCAGTCTCAACTTTACCGCATACGGAACGCCGTTTCTCACCTATAAATATAAAAAAACCGGACTCGTGGAAAAAGATGCGGAGCTTCTTTTGGGCAAAACCGAGGAGCTGCTGGAAGAAATGAAGATTCTTCTGGTGGAAGAACCGGGGGAAAACTGAATAAACGAACAAATGTTTTTTTAAGGGAGTTTTATGACACTCAAAAGATGGTACCTTCTGTTCAGAACAGAGCAAGAAATCTGATTTTGGACAGGAGGTATTTTTATGAAAGGATATCACACATCGGAAGGATATATGGGGCTGGTGGACGGCAGCTATGTATTATTTGCTAGTGAGGCGGATTACAGGGACTATGTGGAAGCGTAAGGCAAAGCCCCCTCTTGTAACAAGGATACAGATGAATCCCATGGACACACTGTGGACCCGGCTTCCCGGCGCCCTGTGACAAATGACTGTGAGAACCCTAAAATGAACCCCGGCAAGGTTGAGGAAACGTTTCTTATATGGTATAATACTGAAACAGAAAGACACTGTTTCAGCTTCTGATTCCATGTGCGCGGGGCGCACAAGATTATGGTATAATGACCTTATTCTGGAAAGGAAGAGGCCGAATGGCCATGAATACCATGATTGGTCTGGAATCATGGTATAATACTGAAACAGAAAGACACTGTTTCAGCTTCTGATTCCATGTGCGCGGGGCGCACAAGATTATGGTATAATGACCTTATTCTGGAAAGGAAGAGGCCGAATGGCCATGAATACCATGATTGGTCTGGAATCATGGTATAATACTGAAACAGAAGGTCGTTGTTTCGACTTGTGATTCCATGTGCGCTGACGCGCACAAAATTATTATGGTATAATGACCTTATTCTGGAAAGGAAGAGGCCGAATGGTCATGAATACCATGATTGGTCTGGAATCATGGTATAATATACATATACAGGGTCCGGAAGATAAAAATGGAAAAGGAGTGTTGTCTATGGGAAGAGATTTTGATCTGCTTTCTTTGGGGGAAATCATGCTCAGGCTGTCGCCGCCCGACAATGAACGTATCACAAGGGGGGACAGTTTCAGCAAGCAGGCGGGAGGTGCGGAACTGAATTCGGCCACCGGAGCCGCCATGCTGGGACTGCGCTGCGGAATCATTTCCAAGCTGCCGGCCAATGATCTGGGAATGTATATCAAAAACCGGGTCAGGCTCTGCGGTGTCAGCGATGATTACCTGGTTTATGATGATGACAAGGATGCCAGGCTGGGGGTATATTACTACGAGAATGGCGCATATCCCCGGAAACCCCGCATTGTCTATGACAGAAAAAACACATCTGTCAATAAGATTTCCGTGGATGATTACGGGGACGGGCTTTATTCGGCGACCCGGTGTTTCCATACCAGCGGCATCACCCTGGCGCTGAGTCCCCAGGTCCGGGAGACTGCCATCGAGATGATCAAGCGTTTTAAGGCCCAGGGAACCAAGATTTCCTTTGATGTCAATTTCCGGGGGAATCTGTGGACCGGCGCCCAGGCCAAGGAATGTATCGAAAGTATCCTGCCCTATGTGGACATTTTCTTCTGCTCCGAGGATACCGCCAGGCTGACCTTTTTAAAGGAAGGGGATATCAGGTCCATCATGAAAAGCTTTACGGAGGATTATCCCATTTCCATTGTGGCATCCACACAGCGGATCGTTCACAGCCCCAGGCGTCATACTTTCGGATCCGTCATTTACAGTGGAAAATATGATGTGTTCTATGAGGAGGCTCCGTATAAAGACATTGAGGTGGTAGACCGGATTGGCAGCGGGGACGCATATATATCCGGCGTGCTGTACGGGCTGCTGTCCCATCCGGGGGAATACCAGAGGGCCCTGGAGTACGGCAATGCTGTCAGCGCCCTGAAAAATACCGTGCCCGGAGATTTGCTTTACACTGACTTAAGCGAGATCGAGGGGATTATCCGGGAACATAAATCCACAGGCCGCGTTTCGGAGATGGACAGGTGAAAAGACAGGTTTTTTAGGCTGCCGTCTCCGGATGGCGGTGCAGGGGAAAGCAAATGGATGGATTTGCATTGGCAAAGAAGCTGGAAGAAAATATAAACCATGTCTTTATCGGCAAGGAAGAGGTGGTGGAGAATCTCCTGATCTGCCTGCTGGCGGGAGGACATGTTCTTCTGGAGGACGTGCCGGGTGTGGGGAAGACCACTCTGGCAGGTGTTCTGGCCAGGAGCATGGAATGCAGTTTCGGCAGGATTCAGTTCACGCCCGATACCCTGCCCGGGGATGTGGCGGGCGTATCCGTCTATAATATGAAAAGCGGGGAGTTTGAATTTCGGGCAGGCCCGGTGATGAGCCAGGTGCTGCTGGCAGACGAGATCAACAGGACATCTCCCAAAACCCAGGCCAGTCTTCTGGAGGCAATGGCGGAGGGCCAGGTGACGGTGGATGGCATCATCCATGGGCTGCCCAGGCCGTTTATGGTTATCGCCACACAGAATCCGGTAGAATTCCTGGGCACCTATCCACTCCCCGAGGCCCAGCTGGACCGCTTTATGATGCGCCTTTCCATAGGATATCCGGAGCGGGAGCAGGAGATCCGGATGGCATCCCTGTTTCTGGAAGGGAGGACCCCGGACAGGACGGAAGCCGTGTGCGGGACGGAAGACGTGCTGAAAATCCAGGAGGAAGTGCGGGCGGTCAGGGTGCGGGATTCCCTGCTGGGGTATATAGAGGACATGGTGACCCTGACCAGGGAGGAACCCCGTTTTGTGCTGGGGGCCAGCCCCCGGGCAATGCTGGCCCTGCTGCGGGCATCCCAGGGCAGGGCTTATCTGCAGGGAAGGGATTTTGTAAAACCGGATGATGTAAAGTCGGTTGCCATGCATGTGCTCCTGCACCGGCTGGCGCTTTCTTCCGAGGCAAGGATTCAGAAGGCGGATACAGGGCTGGTACTCAGGAGCCTTCTTTTGAAGGCAAAGGTGCCGGTATGAAACGCCGGAAGACGTCCCGGGGCGCCGTGGAACAGGCATCAGGGCATTCCGGGCAGGAGCCTGCCGGAAAGGGCGGAAGCGGATTGAAAATACGCCGATGTATTTTTTTCGTTTTATGGATGTTATCTCTGGCGGCAATCACCTTTTTCGGCGGTACGGTGAGTTATGGACTTTTCTGGGGGATGACGCTTCTGCCGGTGGTATCCGTGACCTATATTGCATTTGTTTATTTCCGGTTTAAGGTTTATCAGGAAATAGGGAACAGAAGCATGGTGTGCGGTCAGCCGGAAACCTGGTTTTTTGTACTGCAGAACGAGGACAGGTTTGCGTTTACCAGTGTCAGTGTGAGGCTGTTTTCCGATTTTTCCTATGTGGAGGAGCTGCCCGGAGACGTGGAGTACGAACTCCTGCCCGGGGACAGGTTTACATTTGAGACGAAGCTGGTCTGCAGGTACAGGGGAGAGTACGAGGTAGGGATTCGGGATGTGACCGTGACGGATTTCCTGGGGATTTTCCGGGTAAGATATGACAATCCGGGCATCATCAAGGCGCTGGTAAGCCCCAGGATCGTGCCGCTGACGGAACTGAAGTGTCTGGGGGAGTTTCAGGCGCTTCTCAGGAGGGAGACTTTCCGGGAAAACGAACCGGATGTTGTGGTGAGGGATTATATGCCGGGAGATCCGCTGAAACAGATTCACTGGAAAGCCACGGCAAGAGAGCGGAAACTGAAGACAAGGACCAGGAAGGGAGAGGAAAAACAGGGAATTTCCATTTTCTGCGATATGACAAGATGGTACCGGGACAGAAAACAGTATCTGCCGGTGGAAAATAAGATGCTGGAAGTCCTGCTGGCACTGGGATTCTTTTTTGCGGGCAGGGATACGGGATTTACCGCTTATTATGGACAGCAGGGACTGGTGAGGCAGCAGATCCGGGGAATGGAAGATTTCGACGGATTTTACCGGAAAACAGCGGACGTGGCATTTGGTCCGGAGGAAGAACCGGGGACACTGCTGGCCCGGCTTATGGCGGGGGAGGGGCTGTGGGACAGCAAAGCCTGCTTTTTGATCCTGCACAGGCCGGACCGGCGGATCTTGGAGATGACGGAATATCTGGCGCTGGGGGGTGTCATGACAGTGATCTGTCTTGTGAGCGACCAGTTTCAGGAGAGTTATATCAGGCAGAACAGCGAGAGAAGGAAGATTGTCCGGGTGCCCATTGAAGCTGATCTGGAAGGAGTGCTGTGATGAAGGAAGGGGTTTCTTTCCGTGAAAAGCGTTTTTACCGGGTGCTGAATGCAGGGCTTCTGGTATGTGCGGTATTACCGGGGGCGGGTTCCTTTCTGGGGGTGGGCCATATGGGCTGGCCCCATGCGCTGACGGCTGTTGTGGTTTTCGGTATGCTTGCGGGAATGTATTTCTGCTCGGCAAGGGGACGTATTTTGTGCCTGGGCGCGGCCCTGGTCTGTGTCTGCACCGGGATCTGGACTGCGGGGCTGCGGGAAACACTCCGCTTTATTGGTTTTTATATTCCGTGGCTTCTGGGAACCCGGGACTTTCCGCAGGAGTGGGTGTCCGGATATGGTCTGCTGCACACGGCGGTGATTGTGGCGGCCTGTTACGGGCTGGGAATGCTGATGGAAGTATTTCCGGCTGTGAAGCTGGTTTTCGGGGGAATGCTCCTGGCAGGCATGGCAGCCTGCCTTCCGCTGGGAATAGAACTGCCGCGCCTGGGTGTGGTATTCGGAATCTGCTATGTGGTGATGATCTGCACGGAGCAGGTTCAGAGACGATGGAAGAAAATGCGCAGCAAAAACGGGAAGGTGCAAATGCTGTGGATTTTGCCGTTTTTTGCATGGTATGTTCTGCTGATGGCCTGCATGCCGGCGCCAAAGGAACCCTATGACTGGCTTTGGGCGAAGAATATTTACCGTCAGGCAAGAGAAGCCTTTCTGGTTTTTACGGAGAATATCCGCTGGGGCGGGGGAGAGGCTTTCGGCATGGCTTTCAGCGGTTTTTCCGAGAGTGCGGCCCTGGGGGGAGGGGTGAAGGAGGACGCAGATGAAGTGATGGTCCTTGCGCTGCAGAGGGGATCGCTTCGGAATGTATACCTGACGGGGAGTGTATATGATACCTTTGACGGCAGACAGTGGCGGCAGCGGTATCGGAATGACAGCCAGGATGTTTTACTGGATACGGCGGAAACCGTGTGCGGGGTCAGGCGGTATCATGATCTCTATGGGACGGATTATCTGAAGGAAGCCAGAATCAGAATACAATATCGTCATTTTCATACGAAATATGTGTTTTCCCCTCTGAAAACATGGGATGTGGACGAAATCGGAGGGAATACGGGGTATTTTGGCGAGGGAGAGAATCTGCGCTGGAGACAGTACCAGGGCTATGGGGCAGAATATGAAGTCCGGTATTTTCAGATGAATACCGGCCAGGAGGCGTTTTACCGCTTTCTGGAGGCGGCAGCAGGCGGTTACAGGGAAGCGGCCGGTTCGGAAGAAGGGGAGACAGGGCAGGCGGGTTTCCCGGGGAAGGCCGGCGAGCCGGGGACAGGGATGCTGACGGACGAAGAAATCTGGAAAGAAGTCAGAAAAGAGTATGGAGGAGAGGCCGGCAGCGGGCTTACCCTGGAAAACCTGGAGGAACACAGGAGTAAGATTTACGAAAATTATCTGGGGGATATCACCTTGTCGGAAGCGGCAGAGGAGTATCTTGCCAAGATCACGGGGGACGCCGGTACGGATGTGGAAAAACTGAGGGCCATAGAAAAGGAATTGTCATCCTATACATACACTGCCACGCCCGGGGAACTGCCGGAACGGGTCGGGGATGAAGGAGAATTTCTGGATTTCTTTATGCTGGAGAGCCGGAAGGGATACTGCACCTATTTTGCCACTGCTTTTGTACTGCTGGCCAGGAAGGAAGGGATTCCTGCCCGGTATGTGCAGGGATTCTGCGTTCCGGTGACAGACGGTGGAGAGACTTTTGTCTATTCAAATATGGCACATGCCTGGCCGGAGGCATACATTGCCGGTGCGGGCTGGATTCCTTTTGAGCCCACTCCCGGTTACGGGGGAATCCGTTATGTTCCCTGGAAACTGCAGCAGCCGGGTCCGGATGGACCCGGGGAGAACGGGGAAGTGCAGGAGGAAACTTTGTTCGCGGAAACGCAGGAAGACATACGGGAAAGCGAAGAGACGGAAAGGCGGCAGGAGGACCGGGAGCAGAAAGAGTCTTCCTGGAACCGGCTGTTCTGGATCATTCCCGGCATTCTGGCAGTATGTGTTCTTGTATCCGCACTGGATTATGCCTGGGGGAAGTACAGATACGGGAAAATGGATCCGGAAGGAAAATTCCGGGCAGAGGTGTACCGGAACTTATATCTGCTGACACTGCTTGGCCTGAAACGTCAGGAAGGGGAGACCCTGGAGGAGCTGCGCGGAAGAGGAATGGGCATGGAGTGGACAAAAGAGGGGGATGTCCCGGCTCCCTTTGGATTTCTGGAAGAGTATGAGGGGATCTTGTACGGGGGGAAAACGGTCCGTGAGGATATGATACGGCTGGCCGCCGGGGAGAGGCTGGTTATTCTGGCCAGGCTGAAAAAGGAAAAGAGACATTTATATTTTTACGGCAGGATGAAGACGGGTTTCATGGGATACCGGTGAAATCTGCCGTGGCCGGCCGTTGATTTGGACAGACCGGAAGGCGGGAAAAAGGAAACGGAACGGAAGGTGTATGAAATGCATGTAAAACAGAACATAACAAAAAATCATTCGGCCCATACCAGGGATATGACTCAGGGAAATCCTTATTCCCTGATGCTGGGGTTTGCACTTCCCATATTTTTAAGCCAGGTATTCCAGCAGTTATATAACACTGCGGATGCGTTTATTGTGGGAAAGAATCTGGGGACGAATGCGCTGGCGGCGGTGACTTCTTCGGGCACCCTGATTTTTCTGATGATCAGTTTTTTCGCCGGAATTGCCATGGGCGCGGGGGTGGTGATTTCCCGCTATTTCGGTGCGGGGGATGAGGAGCAGGTGTCCCGGGCCATACATACGGTGCTGGCCTTCGGCCTGGCGGCCGGCGTGATTCTGACGGCAGTGGGTGTTGCGTTTACGCCCACCTTTCTGGTCTGGATGCAGACTGATCCGGAAGTGCTGCCGGAGGCCGTTTCCTATTTCCGTTATTATTTTCTGGGTTCCCTGGCCCTGGTGCTGTACAATGTGTGCCGCAGCATCATGAATGCCCTGGGGGACAGCCGCAGGCCGCTGTATTACCTGATTTTTTCCTCGGTGCTGAATGTGGTTCTGGATGTGCTGTTTCTGGCCGGATTCCACTGGGGCGTCTGGGCGGCGGCAGTGGCCACCGTGATTTCCCAGGCGGCCAGCGTTGTGCTCTGTATGATACATCTTATGAAAAAAGGAAATGTGTTTACGGTGGAATGGCGTAAAATACGTTTTCACAGGGAGATGCTGCTGGAAATTATCCGCAATGGCCTGCCCTCGGGGGTACAGAATTCCGTCATTGCTTTTGCCAATGTGATCGTGCAGTCCCAGATCAATTCCTTTGGCAGGCTGGCCATGGCGGCATATGGAACCCATGCCAAGATAGAAGGTTTTGCATTTCTTCCCATCACAAGCTTCAATATGGCGAGCACCACATTTATCAGCCAGAATCTGGGGGCAAAACAGTATGACCGGGCCAAAAAGGGAGCCAGGTTCAGCATTCTGGCGGCAGTGCTGTCGGCAGAGGCTATCGGGGTATGCTGTTACCTGGCTGCGCCGCATCTGATCGGCATGTTTGACCAGACGCCGGGTGTGATTGAACTGGGAGTTCGCCAGGCCCACACAGTGGCGCTGTTTTACTGTCTGCTGGCGTTTTCCCATGCAGTGGCGGCAGTCTGCAGAGGCGCAGGCAAGGCTTTTGTGCCCATGTGTGTCATGCTGGCGGTGTGGTGTGCCCTGCGCATCACATATATTGTCATTGTGATGCATTTCACCCATGACATCAGCTACATTTACTGGGCGTATCCCCTGACATGGGGTATCAGCTCGGTGATCTATCTTTTCTATTATCTGTGCTGCGACTGGGTACACGGGTTTGACAAGGCAGAGATGAAAAAGAAGTAGGAAGTGTCAGGTTATAAATGATATTAAGGGAAAGGGCCGGGAGCCCTTTCCCTTTCACATACAGTCATATCATGATTCTTTGGTCAATCTTCATCTTCAACATATTCAAGAATATCCCCCGGCTGGCAGTTCAGGACCTTGCAGATAGCGTTTAAGGTGCTGAACCGGACAGCCTTTACTTTTCCTGTTTTCAGGTAAGAAAGGTTGACATTGGATATACCGACCCGGGCTGCCAGATCATTGAGCCGCATTTTTCTGTCTGCCAGCACCCGGTCAAGCCGAATAATTATCATAATGTGTGATCTGCCTCATCCTGTAAATGTACCCCGTAATGGATGATGTATGCGGCTACCATAAAGGCAATACTGGGAAAGAGCATGTTGAGCATGGACTGCCCTGTGGAAATGGATATCCGGCTGTGGGACACAAGGTTGGTGAGCCGGCAGATCAGCAGTTTGATAAAAGGGACAAAAACAGCCTCCGTAAATTGGATCAGTCCGTAAAAAAGCAGGTAAGAGGAGTTTTGTTCTACGAAAATCCGCCCTTTCTGTATGTTGGAAAAAACACGGCTTAAAAGCCAGAAAGCCACAATCATGGGGACTGCATGAACGGCATACATAAGGGAAAGCCCCACATGAATTGACAGGTCAATCCGGTCATTGTCATTTGTCCATACATGAATCCCGTCGCCCATGTAAACCTTCATATTGCCGGAATGGGTGTCCTGATTTTCCGATGCATAGATTGCGCGTTCAAAAGATCCGGTCTTTGTGTGGAGAAAAAAGGCCTGGCGGCCCATAAAGGCCAGCACCGTGCACAGGACATAAAAAATGACAACAAAATAACAGGCATATTTCATAATTCGGGCAGCAGGTTTCGCAAATTTTTCCGTGGTAAATTTCTGTAAGATTTTCATAGTGATTCTCCCTGCCCATCGGCATCATTTCCATAGGAAGAAGTTTCTTCCCAAATTATTGTCCTGGATGACAGACGGGACTCTTGTGCTGCGGTTTACTTCCTGGGTTTATACTATCATATCGGATTCATGGTTGTCAATAATAATTTAATGATAAACATTAACTTATTATTGCTACCTTTTAGCGCTGATGGAATCAACCTAATCTGTCAGTCTGGGGAGCAGGGCAAAGCGGAAACTTGACAAGCTTGTTGCCGACTTCCCCGACACATAAAAGCTGACAGGGCAGGATGAAATATCTAAGGCCTATTTCTTTCCGAAGTCATACGTCGGCTACCGCAGACCGGGGACAGTCAGCACCGGGCAGAGGGACCCTGCAAGGCAGATGATGATTGCTGATAATAAGGCGAAGGGAGATTAAACAAAATTTAATGGAATTGTGTGTATTTGTGCTACAACGGAAAAACTGTTAAAAGATATGGATCATAATTGTATCAGCAAAGCAGTTATCCGGCAAATAAATCCACCTAATAAAAATAGTGCGTATATTATGGAAGAAATCATAACCCAAAATGGTCTTATAAAATGGGCTCTGGAGATTCCGAGAGGTTATGAACACAGGAGGGAGGAATGGATTCCTGGATATTATGGAAATAAAACAAGGGTGCCGCAAAATGCAGATAAAATACAATTTATGGTGAATCAGGCCGTCATATATTGTACAGAATCTTTATTTTGCAACACCCCTGCCTTTGTAAAGCATGTGCAACAGGAAAGGGATTACTGGAAGAGCTTCAGTACCATGGAGTCCTGCTGCATACGTTTCTTCAGCATCAGATTGCGGTATTCGCCCAGCAGTTCTTCCTTTTTCTTGTCGGAAATGGCCTTGGGCATATCAAGATCTTCGATACGGCTTCTGGAACTGAGCTGGTTCAGGGTTGCCGAAGTATTGTTGTTGTAGGTATGCTCCAGGCGGTTGGTGGACGCGCCCAGGTTTCCTCTCTGGCTGGACACCATTTCCATGGCATTGTCGATGTCGTCCAGGCTGAAATTCCCCTTCGTCACATCAAAATCAGCAATTCCCAGGGCTTCCAGGGTAGAGTTTGCCATGCCGATGCGCATGCCGCTTCCATCCGGATTGGTTGCGAGATGCATGTCTGCCATACTTCCGTCCAGAAGCTTCTGCTCATTTAGGGAAGTGGTTTTGGCCATTGACTGGATCCCTTCTTTTAACTGGTTGATCTCATTCTGGTAATAGGATTTGTCGGAAGATGAGGCAGTGCCGTTCATGGATTTTACGGCAAGGTCGCGGATTCTCTGAAGATAATCCATGACGCCGCCAAGTGCACCGTCGGCTACATTCAGGGCGCCCATGCCATCCTGGGCATTTTGTCCGCCTACACGCAGTCCGGTCTCTTCCTTTTTCATTTTTTGCCCAATGGCAAGTCCTGCCGCATCGTCAGCTGCTTTATTGATCCGTTTGCCGCTGGCGATATGGGAATAGGAACGATAAATTCCATTACTCGCAGATATGGTATTCATAAATACACCTCCTGTCTTAGTCCTGCGCTGCCTCCCCGGAGAATGATACCGGCCTTCCGGATGCCGGATCCTGGAGCAGACCGCGGGAGATTTTTTAAAAATACGATGTCTGTATCGTCTTTTTATTCTATTATAGGAATCTTTGTGTGAACCCTATAATGGTATTTTTATTATATTATTTTTTTCCAAATATTTCAACCAATTCTTTTGATATCTCTTGCAAAATAAAAAAAAGACATGTAAGATAAAAGTGTATATAAAGAAGACCGCATGACTGACGGAAGTGGGAGCACCCACGGGGAGTGCGGGAGAGATATATAAGCCGACCGTCTGGGCGCCGTTCGTTTATGATAATGAAAGACAGGGGAAACCCGCAGATTTTTCAGCAGGAAAAGGATGCAGGAGGTTTTCTGCTGGCAGCATATTGTATGGCGGCGCCGGAAGGTCGGCTTGTTGGCTTATCATTCACGGAAGGGACAGAGGGGAACCGGAAAACAGGAGGAGAAAAGATGCTGAAACTGGAACAGGAACTGAAGGGGAATGCGTATCCCGGAAGAGGAATTGTCATCGGACGTTCTGCGGATGGGAAGAATGCCGTGATTGCGTACTTTATTATGGGAAGAAGCGTCAACAGCCGCAATCGTATTTTTGTGACGGAAGGGGAAGGAATCCGCACGCAGGCATTTGACCCATCCAAATTGTCGGATCCCAGTCTTGTGATTTATGCGCCGGTGCGGGTGCTTAAAAATGACACAATTGTCACAAATGGGGACCAGACAGACACGGTTTACCAGGGACTGGAGGCAGGACAGACTTTTGAACAGTCTCTGAAGACCCGGGAATATGAGCCGGATGGGCCCAATTATACCCCCAGGATTTCGGGGGTGGTGCATTGTAAAGAGAACTGTTTTGATTATGAGATGTCTATTCTGAAGAGCAATGACGGTGATCCGTCCTGCTGTAACAGGTATACATTTTCTTATGACAATCCCGCTCCCGGCCAGGGGCGTTTTATCCATACTTATATGCATGATGGCGATCCCCTGCCCAGTTTTTTGGGAGAGCCCAAGGCTGTTGTCCTGGAGGGGGATATTGATGCATTTGCCGGGATGCTGTGGGAAAGCCTGAATGAGGAGAACAAGGTGTCTCTGTTTGTGCGGTATATTGATCTGGCCACAGGGAAATACGAAACACGGATTCTGAACAAGAATCAGGCAGTCTGAGGAAAAGCAGGGTCACACAGCCTGGGGAAATGATTTTGCACGGCATAACCGGGAAAGACATCTGGACAGGGCATAACCGGGAAAGGCATCTGGCCCGGGAATGGCCGGGAAAGAAGAATAACTTCTCGGAATCTCAATGAATGTGATTCTAACTGAAAATTGACAACTGAATATCGTGCAGGAAAAGAAATTTGAGAAAAATGGACATAAACA
>CAJTLR010000010.1:25314-85556 GCA_910577185.1 uncultured Acetatifactor sp. | reverse complement strand
AAATAGGTTCTGAAAGCCCCATGAAATAAGGGCTGAAGATTCCGAGAAGTTATTACCATATACGAGGAGGAAACGATATGAAAAGTGGATCTTTTCGCAACTTTAAAAACGGATTTGAGACCGTGAACAACGGACAGGGCAGTTCCCAGAACCCCAAAGGGTCTGCCGGCAAAATTGCCGCCATTGTGGTTATCGTCCTGGCAGTGATTTTCCTGGCAGTAAATTCAGCCTACGAGATCAAGGAGCAGGAGCAGGCCGTACTGATCACCCTTGGCAAAGCCCAGGCGGTCACGGAACCGGGACTTCACTTCAAGATTCCTTTTATCCAGCAGGTCCGGAAAGTCAATACCACCATCCAGGGATTTTCCATTGGCTACAGCACGGACAACAACGAACTGAACGAAGAGGAATCCCTGATGATTACTTCCGACTTTAATTTCATCGACGTGGATTTTTACGTGGAATACCGTTACAGTGACCCCGTAAAAGCAGTTTACGCTTCCAAAGCGCCCCTGGATATCCTGAAAAACATCAGCCAGAGCTGCATCCGTACCGTGATCGGCAGCTATCCTGTGGATGATGTCCTGACCACCGGAAAAAATGAGATCCAGTCATCCATACGGGAAATGATTCTGGACCGCCTGGCCCAGCAGGACATTGGAATACAGCTGGTAAACATCACCATCCAGGACTCCGAACCGCCTACCGTGGAAGTCATGGAGGCCTTCAAGGCAGTGGAATCCGCAAAGCAGGGAAAGGAGACAGCCCTGAACAACGCCAACAAATACCGCAACGAGCAGATTCCCTCCGCCCAGGCGAAGGCAGATGGCATTATCAAAGATGCGGAAGCCCAAAAAACAGAACGAATCAACGAAGCTACCGCCCAGGTTGCACGTTTTAACTCCATGTACACGGAATATATTAAAAATCCGGTCATCACCAGACAGCGTATGTTTTATGAGGCCATGGAAAACGTGCTTCCCGATTTGAAGGTGATCATTGAAAGTCCCAGCGGAAATATGCAGACCATTTATCCCCTGGAATCATTTACCGGAACGGAAGAGGACATGTCCCGGGAAAATAACCCGGAAAACCCGGATCCTGCGGAACCCCACAGCCCTGTGCCCGAAAACTAATACCGGACCCGAAAGGAGAAAACATATGAAAACAGCAAAGAAAGCCGCCCTGATCATCATCATACTGGCCGCCATTATCGCAGGCGCATCCAGCCTCGTTATCACCCAGGAAAATCAGTACAGCCTGATCCGGCAGTTCGGAAAGGTGGACCATGTAGTGACCCAGGCCGGTATCAGCTTCAAGATTCCTTTTATCCAGAGTGTGGACACCCTTCCCAATCAGGTCCTGCTGTATGACCTGCCGTCCTCGGATGTCATTACAAGTGACAAAAAGACCATGATCTGTGACAGTTATATTTTATGGAGAATCTCGGACCCCCTGAAGTTCGCCCAGACCCTGAATTCCTCCATCACGGGCGCCGAAGGCAGACTGGACGTTATTGTATACAATTCCACCAAGAACGTGATCAGCAGCACTTCCCAGGATGACGTGATATCCGGACGCAACGGGGAATTATCGGCTTCCATCATCGCCAATATCGGGGATTCTCTGGATCAGTACGGAATTGAACTGTTGTCTTTTGAGACCAAAAAGCTTGACCTGCCCGGTGACAATAAAGCTGCCGTCTATGAACGTATGATTTCCGAACGCGACAATATTGCCGCCACCTACACTGCGGAAGGCAGCTCCGAAGCACAGATTATCCGGAACACCACCGACAAGGAAGTGACCGTACTTCTCTCCGAGGCTGACCGGGAAGCCGCTATCCTGATTGCAGAAGGCGAAGCCGAATATATGCGGATTCTTTCCGAAGCGTACAATGACGAGTCCAAGCAGGAATTTTACTCCTTTGTCAGAAGCCTGGATGCCCTGAAGATTTCCATGCAGGGCGGCCGCAAGACAGTGATCCTCTCCCCGGATTCCCCTATCGCACAGATTTTCTACGGCGGAGAGTGACAATAGACATGCATTATATGCAAGAAGTGCACGGCACACAAAAGGCTGTCCCCCAATGGCTTTCCGCCAGGGGAGACAGCCCTTCCCATCTCACCATTTCAATCCGCTGAAAATCCCAGCTTACCATGGCATTGCCGGATAACTCAGCATTTTTCCGGTTCCGGATACTCCACTCCGAATGTTTCCACAGTGACGCTTTCCATCACCTGGTTTTCGTAGGGACGGTCGGACGCGCCGTCGGTGGAGACCTCCGCAATACGGTTTACCACATCCATGCCCTCTGTCACTTTTCCGAACGCGGCATAGGAGCCATCAAGATGCGGCGCCTTTTTGTGCATGATAAAAAACTGTGACCCGGCGGAATCGGGATGCATGGATCTTGCCATGGACAATACCCCCTCTGTATGCTTCAGCTCATTGTCCACACCGTTGCTGGAGAACTCTCCCTTAATGCTGTAGCCCGGTCCGCCCATGCCCGTGCCGTCGGGGCAGCCCCCCTGGATCATAAAGCCCTTAATCACGCGGTGAAAAATAAGCCCATCATAAAACTTCTTCTGCACCAGACTGATAAAATTGTTTACGGAAATCGGTGCAATCTCCGGATACAGCTCCAGCTTAATGATTCCCCCATCTCTCATGGTGATTGTGACAATCGGATTTTTTTCCATAATGAATTTCCTTTCTGTTTAAAATAAAGTATAATCAGTTTATATTGATTTTATAATAAAAGAATCTTATCGTAAAGAGGAAACTGGAGAAAGATGGTATATTTAAAAGAAATTAAAGTTCCCATAGAGAGTCAGGAAGGCGTTCTGTATGTGACGGATGACGCGAAGACGGCAGACCGGCTGCTTCAGGAAGATAAAGCCGTGATCATATACATTCACCCGGCAAACCGGCAGCAGGATTTTTCCCGTTTTCTGTTCGCAGTGGAAGATCCGGAAGACCTGGAACCGGAATACATCCAGCGGGTTTACCGGAGGCAGAAAGGACTCCCCTGGAATATCCTGGAAACCGGCAGATGTCTGGTCCGTGAGACCACCCCTGAGGATGTGGAGGATTTTTTCCATATCTACAGTCATCCTGCCATCACCAGACACATGGAGGGGCTTTACCCGGAAATAGAGCAGGAAAAGAAATATGTGCGGGAATACATTGCCAGCATGTACACATTTTACGGATTCGGTGTCTGGACCATTGTGGAAAAAGAAAGCGGTTCCATCATCGGCAGGGCGGGTATTTCCTGGCGGGAGGGATTTGAATCTCCCGAGCTGGGTTTCATGATAGGAGTGCCCTGGCAGGGAAAAGGCTATGCCGCCGAAGTTTGCAGGGGAATTCTGCAATATGCCCGGGCAGCGCTGGAATTTACAAAGGTACAGGCAGTGGTGGAAAGGGAAAACCTGCCCTCCCTGAAACTATGCAGGAGGCTTGGCTTTCACTGTAAAGCAAAGCTCACTCTGGATGGCAGGGATTATTATCTGCTATTGCTCACCCGTTTTCCGGAGGCAGGCGCCGTCCGCTTCCTGTAATTTGGGGCTGCCTGTTTCATCACGCCTCTTATTCATATTTTGTTTACAAATCATTCAAGTTTTTTTAAATCAA
Source organism: uncultured Acetatifactor sp. (assembly GCA_910577185.1). GTDB lineage: Bacteria > Bacillota > Clostridia > Lachnospirales > Lachnospiraceae > Acetatifactor. The sequence goes on along the minus strand of CAJTLR010000010.1, from coordinate 81,920 downwards.
TTATCATTGTTTATACATTTCTTATCTATATACTATAACTATCAAGTGAACGGAACACTGATAAAGCAAAGAGCCAGCCAAAGTTACTGTTTACTAAATAACTTTTTCATAATAATGCCAGAAAACCCCGGGTTTTCTGGCATCCTCCCTTTTCAGGGATAAACATTTTCCCTATCATAAAACAATACATTGTAATTTCCTGGAAAAATACTCTGAACCGAGCAGAATTTTACCCCTAAAAAGGGAGGATGCCAAGGAACTGACGTTCCTTGGCTATAATTATGAAAAAGTTATTCAGTAAACTGTGGCTTGCCTTTGACACTTACTTTGTTTGTGTTCATGATCTAAGTATATACAAAAGAAATGTCTAAATCATGATAATAATTCAAATATTCATTGAATGATTTGTAAACAAAATATGAATCAGGCCTTCCCCACAGATCCGAACAGTTCCATCTTCTCCTTCACGGTAGCCTTGATGGCCTCGGCGCCGGGAGCCAGAAGCTTACGGGGATCAAATCCCTTGCCCTGCTGGTCCTTGCCTGCCTCGATGTACTTGCGGGTAGCATCCGCGAAAGCCAGCTGGCACTCTGTGTTCACATTGATTTTTGCCACACCCAGGGAGATGGCTTTCTTGATCATGTCTGCCGGAATGCCTGTCCCGCCGTGAAGCACCAGAGGCATTTCCCCGGTGAGCTGCTGAACGGCATCCAGGGTTTCAAAGCTTAAGCCCTTCCAGTTTTCAGGATATTTGCCGTGGATGTTTCCGATACCTGCTGCCAGGAAATCTACACCCAGATCAGCGATGGCCTTGCACTCCTTGGGATCCGCACATTCGCCCATACCTACGACGCCGTCCTCCTCGCCGCCGATGGAACCTACTTCCGCCTCAATGGAAATTCCCTTTCCGTGGGCTGCAGCTACCAGTTCCGTGGTCTTGGACACGTTCTCTTCGATGGGATAATGGGAGCCATCGAACATAACGGATGAGAATCCTGCCTCGATGCACTTATAGCAGTGCTCATAGGAACCATGATCCAGATGAAGCGCCACAGGCACATCAATGTCCAGGTCCTTCAGCAGACCGTTTACCATACCCACTACCGCATGGTAACCGCCCATGTACTTGCCGGCGCCTTCGGATACGCCCAGAATCACAGGAGACTTGCACTCCTTTGCGGTCAGCAGGATGGACTTTGTCCACTCCAGATTATTGATGTTGAACTGTCCCACCGCATAGTGGCCTGCTTTTGCTTTTTTAAGCATTTCTGTTGCTGAAACTAGCATAATACTGATACCTCCATTTTATATATTTGGCACTGTCATGCTGAATTTGTAAATTAAGCATAATACTGCCATGAATATCTTTTTTTATTTATTTGGAAGGCGGTTTTTTTACCCTGATGTCAATTCCTTTGCATACATTTCTTATGGTCACTTTTGTATGGCTGCCGCCGTTTTCGCCATCCAATGTCCATGCCACCGGTTCTTTGGACTCCAGTACCAGCTCCGCAGTGCGGAAGCAATACATGGCATCCGTGTTAATATTCCTGTCCAGCAGGGAGATCATGATGTTATTCAGTTCTACCGGATTTCTGGGCTGCCTGATCAGTGTCACCTCAAAAAGTCCGTCATCCAGCTTCACGTTTTTTCCCGTAATATTCTTAAAGCCGCCTACGGACATGGAGTTGGTAATCATGCCGAAGATAAAGTCATCCTCTGCCTCATTCCCCTCCCAGCTGACTTTCATATGAAAAGAACGAATGGAAGACAGTCTCTTCATACCCTCCAGCAGGTAAGCCATGTGCCCCAGCACATTTTTCATGTCCTGCGCCGTCTCATAGGACACATCTGTAAAAAGTCCAAAAGCCGCAATATAGACAAAAACATCATCCACATCATCATACCGGAAGGATCCGATATCACAATGGAAGTTTCTGCCTTCCACAATAGCCTCTGCCGCCCGTATCATGTTCTTGGGCAAAGCAAGACTTCCCCCGAAATCATTGGTGCTTCCCGCGGGAATATAGCCGACAGGTGTTCGCACACCGCTCTGAATTATGCCTGTCACCACTTCGTCCAGTGTTCCATCACCGCCGCTGCACACCACCAGGTCATATCCCTCCCGGCGTCCGGCCACGGCCACTCTTGCGTCGTCATGTTTCAGTGTGGGCACTATGGTAATCTCATATCCGGCTCTCGCAAATACATTCAGAATATCGGAAAGTTTATTCCTGATCTGCGCTTTTCCAGCTTTTGGATTATATACAAATAACAGCTTTTTATCCATACTCCTATTACTCTTCCAGTCCCTCCAGGAAATCGGCAATCCCTTCTATCGCCTCATTTTCATCGGAGCCTTCTGCCGAAATCTCCAGGTTTTCACTGATATCCATACCCAGGGTCATCATGCCCATGATGCTCTTTGCATTCACCTTTCGGTCACCGGACTGGATATAAATAGCACTTTCGTACTTGCTGGCTTTTTGAACCAGCAGTGCGATATGTCTGGCCATCTGTTCGTCTTCCAGACTGATGCCGATACTTTTCTTTTTCATTTCCTTTCCTCCTCTTTGCCGTCCGTTCTTACAGCCTTATTTTTTCTGCAAGCTCGCTCAGCTTGCGTAATCTATGGTTTACCCCGGATTTTCCCAGAACCGGATCAAAAAATTCTCCCAGTTCCTTCAATGGCACATCCGGATGCTCCAATCGTATTTCTGCCATCTCTCTCAGATTGTCCGGCAAATTCTGAAATCCATAGTGTGTCCTTAAAAATTCAATATCCTCCGTCTGTCTTGCCGCTGCGCTAATGGTCTTTGCGATATTGGCGGTCTCACAGTTCACCCGCCGGTTGACAGAATTTCTCACTTCCTTCAGAATGCGGAGATTTTCCATATTCATCAGGGACCGGGGCGCCTCGCAGACATTCAGCAGCTCCACAATTGCTGCCCCTTCTTTCAAGTAAACAATATGGTATTTCTTACGGATGACAATCCTTGATTCAATTCCAAAACCCCTGATCAATTCCTGCAGCTGCCTCGCCTTACCGGCATCACTGCAGTCAAATTCCAGATGATACCCTTTTGCCGGGTCACTCATGGAGCCGGCACTCAGAAATGCGCCTCTCAGAAATGCTCTCCTGCAGCATGATCTTTTCAGCAGAAGGGAGCTGACCGGCCTGTCAGGGTTTCCCAGTTTGTCCAGCAGGCCCTCTATATCCTGCTCCCCTAACACAATATCCGTATTTATATTATATGTTTTTTTCAATAATGTAAAGCCTTTTCTGGCAACAGCTTCATTTTCTGTCTGAAATCCGACCAGAAAACCACCGTTTTCTTCCTGTCCCAGCTGTCCGCAGAAATTCACCAGCGCCGCCAGCTCGGCAATCTGGCAATGTCTGGCAGGACTGACCCGTTTTGCCAGTTCTTCTTTCACCTCGCCCGCAAAAGACATGTGGCCTCCTATTTATTCCGGTCCGCATCCACCATCCTCTTTACTATTGGCGGCTGACGTCCCGGTGGTACAGTTTCATTCCGTATTTACCTTTGTCCTTCATGCGCCGGTACAGTTCATTGGCCAGGGTCACACTTCTGTGTTTCCCCCCGGTACAGCCAATGGCAATTACCAGGCGGTACTTTCCCTCTTTGACATAATTGGGAATCAGGAAATGCAGCATATCCGTGAGCTTTGCCATAAAGGCTTCCGCCTCCTCAAAGCCCATCACATATTCCTGTACTTCCCTGTCATTTCCGGTCTTGTATTTTAATTCCTCAATGTAGAACGGATTCGGCAGAAAACGCACATCCATCACCAGGTCGGCGTCCGAAGGAATCCCATGCTTAAATCCAAATGACAGTACTGTCACCATCAGACTATTATATTCCGAATTCTCCACAAAAATACGGTCGATTTCCTCTTTTAACTCCCTGGTCAGCAAAAGGGAAGTATCAATCACATAATCCGCATGGCGCCGGATATTTTCCAGCACCTTCCGCTCTGCCCTGACACCATCCTCCACACGGCCCTCCATGGCAAGGGGATGAATCCTCCTGGTCTCTTTATAGCGCTTGATAAGCACGTTCTCGTCCGCGTCCATAAACAGAATTTCCAGCTGATAACCTGTGCTCTTCAGTTTCTCCAGCACTCTCGTGGCGTCCTCAAAAGATTGGTCGGAACGCACGTCCAGCCCCAGCGCCACCTTTCCCACCTCGCTGCCCGGCATGGATATCAGCTCCGCAAACTTCTCAACCAGCGAAACCGGAAGGTTGTCCACACAGTAAAAGCCTGCATCCTCCAACATTTTCAAGGCGGTGCTCTTGCCACCGCCGCTCATTCCCGTCACCACTACGAATCTCATATTCATTCCCATTGTTACCCGAAACGGGTATGTCTGAAAGTTGTTTCCCGGAAACATGGCGGTTTGCTCCCGCCGCCATGCTTCCGGTGTATCCTAAAAACCCAGAAATACGACCTCCGGCTCCAGTTCTACCCGGAATCGCTCCTTCACCCGTGTCTGTATTTCCGCAATCACTGCCCGCACATCCTGCGCCGAGGCGCCGCCGGCATTGATGACAAAGCCGCAATGCTTATCCGACACCCTGGCACCGCCTATCTGAAATCCCCGGAAGCCGGCCTCCATGATCAGCTGTCCGGCAAAATGCCCTTCCGGGCGCTTGAAAGTGCTTCCGGCGCTGGGGTATTCCAGAGGCTGTTTTTCCCTGCGCCTTTCCGCCAGTTCATCCATTTTGGATTTTATGACATCCCTGTCACCCGGTTCCAGCCGGAAAGTCACCTCTGTCACCGTAAAGGGGCTATGCTTAATGACACTGGTGCGGTATCCAAATTCCATGGTGTCATTGTCCAGCTCCATGATCTCTCCCTCACGGCTCACCACATTCACCTGTTCTGTCACCTGGCACATCTCTCCTCCGTAAGCGCCTGCGTTCATCACTACGCCCCCGCCTACAGTGCCCGGGATTCCCGCGGCAAATTCCAGTCCCGTGAGTCCGTGTACCAGGGCCGCATGCGCCACCTGGGCCAGCGTCGCTCCTGCCTTGGCCACAATGCGGCAGCCCTGCACGGCAATATCGCTCATTTTTCTGCCAATCTGCAGAATCACACCCTTATACCCGGAATCGTTCACCAGCAGATTACTGCCGTTTCCCAGCACAAAAAAAGGTACTCCTGCCAGCTCCAGATATTTCCGGACCTTTTTCAGCTGTTCTTCATTCTCCAGCTCCAGAAAGCAATCGGCAGGTCCCCCTATCCGAAAGGTAGTATGGCCTGCCATTGGCTCCTGTAAAAAAATATTTTCACGGGGTACGAATTTCTGTAATGCCTCCACTACTGCTTCACTAATCATTCTACTGACATCTCTTTTCTGAAATCTGATTTCCTGACATAGCGATTCAGCCTTTGGCCAAACCGTTGCTCCCTGACCTTTTTCCTGCCTGCGGCAGCAGACGCCCGCAGGCAGGAAGCATAAGTCCGTGCATCCCCGGTATCTTTCCTTTCTTCCTGCGCGTCAAACCAGGATCAGTGCCGCCGCGCCGTAAATTCCCGCGTCATTTCCCAGCTGGGCCAGCGCAAATTTGGTTCCCCTGCATCCTTTAAACGCATACTTCCGGAACGGCCGTTCCACAAACGGCAGCAGGACTTCTCCGGCTTTGGACACACCGCCCCCGATGACAAAAACCTCCGGGTCCACCACGGATGCCACCAGCGCCAGACCTTTTCCCAGATAATCCCCGAACTGCGCCGCTATGGCAATGGCTGCCGCGTCCTTCTCCTTCACGGCGTCGAACACTGTCTTGGCAGAAACGTTTCCCTCCCTCAGAACGGTAGGTTCGTCATGTTCCGCCAGGTATTTTCTTGCCAGGCGCGCAATTCCCGTGGCTGACGCATATTGTTCCAGACAGCCCTTATTTCCGCAGTTACAGCTTTCCGTCTCATCATCCACCAGATGAATATGTCCGATCTCCCCGCCTGCTCCCGCAGCGCCGGTGAGAACCTTGCCATTCACCACGATTCCGCCGCCCACGCCGGTTCCCAGAGTCACTGCCACCATGCTGCTGCAGCCTTTGCCGCCTCCCTGCCACATTTCGCCGAAAGCCGCCGCATTGGCATCATTTGTGGCTTTTACCGGTACCTTAATATATGCGCCCAGCGCATCCGGTATGTTAAAGGTTCCCCAGCCAATATTCACGGCCCCGCCCAGAAGCGTACCCGTTTCATCCATGGGACCAGGCACACCCACCCCGATTCCTGCCACGTCTCCTTCGCCGAGACCGCGCTCATTCATCTTGGCATGTATGCTCCTGGCCACATCTTCCAGAATATAAACGCCCTTGTTCTCTTTCCGGGTGGGAATTTCCCATTTCTCCAGAACATTTCCCGTGGTGACAAAAAGCCCCATCTTCACGGTCGTTCCGCCCACGTCAACCCCAAATGCGTATTTCCCCATACTCTTTCCGCTCCTATCTTTATTGTATTACTTTACATTCTTTTTATCTTTTCCATATGGCTGTTTCCCTGTCTCTCACCAGAGTTCCTCTTCCCGCTTCCGGGCAAATGAATTCTGTACCCGGGAGTAAAGTTCCTGGGCTGCGTTGTATCCCATCTTCTTCTGGCGATGGTTGACCGCCGCCGACTCACAGATCACCGCCACATTTCTGCCGGGACGGATGGGGATATTGTAACATACCACCTTGTTGCCCATATACTCCGTGTAATTCTCTTCCAGTCCCAGTCTGTCATATTCCTTATCTCGATCCCAGTCCTCCAGGCGAATCACCAGGTCTATATTCTGGGTATCCATGACGGCAGAGGCCCCGAACAGAGCCTTCACATCCACCACGCCGATTCCCCGCAGTTCAATGAGATGTTTCAGCATTTCCGGCGCCGAGCCCACCAGTGTGTCTTCACTGACCTTCCGGATCTCCACCACATCATCCGTCACCAGACGGTGTCCTCTCCTTACCAGTTCCAGGGCAGCCTCTGATTTGCCGATACCGCTCTCGCCCGTAATCAGCAGTCCCTCCCCATAGACATCTACCAGCACTCCATGCACGGAAATGCAAGGGGCCAGCTTCACATTCAGCCATCTGATAGCCTCTGCCATAAATGCCGATGTGGATTTCCGGGTGGACAATATGGGAACCTTGTGCGTGATGGCCGCCTGGGCAAAAATAGGGTCGGGTTTCAGTTCCCGGCAGAACACCACGGCAGAGACATCATAACTCATAAACTCGTTATAGATCTCCCGCTTCCTCTCATCAGGCATATTCTCCATGTAACTGTATTCCACAAAACCGATAATCTGCAGACGGGTGGAATCAAAATGTTCAAAATATCCCGTCAGCTGTAATGCAGGACGGTTCACGTCCGGCTGGGTAATGCGGATTTCTTTCACATCTGTCTCCGGTGTGAGATTCTCCAGTTTCATCTTTTCTATCAGCCGGGTCAGTCTGACACTTTCCATAATTGTCTTATCTCCTGTTTCATGCCCTTCTGTGTCAACATTATATCCCATGATTTCAGACCAATCATGGTATTCATGGCCATTCGGCCTCTTCTTTTCAAGAATAAGGTCATTATACCATAATTCTGTGCGCATCAGCGCACATGGAACCAATAGTTGACACAATGACCTTCTGTGTCAACATTATACCATGATTTCAGACCAATCATGGTATTCATGGCCATTCGGCCTCTTCCTTTCAAGAATAAGGTCATTTTAACATAATTTTGTGCGCATCAGCGCACATGGAATCAATAGTTGACACAATGACCTTCTGTGTCAACATTATACCATATTCCCAACGCATTGTGAAGCAATATGTGTAATAAGAATTTAAGGTTCTGTAGGAATTTTATGAAAAAATTGATATATTTGCTCCGCTGCGCGGCGGTTGATCTCCGGCAGCCCGGCCAGCTCCTCCACGTCGGCCGCCTTTATTTCCTCTATGGATTTAAAGTGCCGCATCAGCGCCTTCCTTCTTGCGGGTCCCACGCCGGGTATTTCATCCAGGACGGATTTCACCTGGGATTTGCTGCGCAGGGATCTGTGGTATTCAATGGCAAATCGGTGGGCTTCATCCTGCACCCGCGTAATCAGCTTAAATCCCTCGGAATGGGTGTCTATGGGAAGCTCCACATTGTTGAAATACAGTCCCCTGGTACGATGATTATCATCCTTCACCATTCCGCACACCGGAATGGAAATCTGCAGTTCCGCAAGTACGGATAAGGCAATATTCACCTGTCCCCTGCCGCCGTCCATCATCAGCAGATCCGGAAATTTCGTAAATCTGCCGTATTCCTTATCCATCTCCTTTGCTTCCAGCTCCCTGCCCTCTTCCAGTCCATGCCGGAACCTCCTGGTCAGCACTTCCCTCATACAGGCATAATCGTCCGGCCCTGATACGGTCTTAATGCGGAATTTACGATAATCGCTGGGCTTGGGCTTGCCCTTTTCAAACACGATCATGGAACCTACATTTTCAAATCCGTTGATGTTGGAAATGTCAAACGCCTCCATGCGCTCAATATGAGCCAGGCCCAGAAGTCCCGCAATTTCCTTCACGGCCCCTATGGTACGGCCTTCCTCCCGCTTCAGCCTCTCTCTGTCCTGCTCCAGAATATGTTTTGCATTCTGGGCCGCCAGTTCCACCAGCTTTTCCTTGGAACCGATCTTGGGCACCCGGATATATACCCTGGCTTCCTTCCGGCCGGTGAGCCATTTTTCGATCAGCTCCCTGTCGCCGATCTCACATTGCAGCATCAGTTCCCTGGGGATAAACGGCGTGCCCGCATAAAACTGTTTGACAAAATCCTCCAGGATCCCTGCCTTATTATCAGATGACACATTTGTCATATAATAATGTTCCCTGCCGATCAGCTTGCCATCCCGGACAAAAAACACCTGGACCACGGCTTCCCGGTCATCCTGGTACAGCGCTATGACATCCTTGTCCTCGCCCGCGCTGTCCGTCATCTTCTGTTTCTGGGAAACCTGCCTGACACTGTTGTACAGATCCCTGTAGCCCGCAGCAGCCTCAAAATCCAGGGCTTCTGCCGCCGCCTTCATCTTTGAATCCAGTTCCCCCAGAATGATATTATAATTGCCGTTTAGAAATTCCATCGCCTGCGCCACCTGTTGCCGGTACTGTTCCCCGGTCACATATCCCTGGCAGGGGGCATCGCACTGCTTGATATGATAGTTCAGGCAGGGCCGGTCCAGTCCGATATCCCTGGGAAGACTGCGGTTGCAGGTTCTGAGATGATACAGTTTATTCAGCAGTTCGATGGTATCCTTCACCGCTGCCGCGCCGGTATACGGCCCAAAGTACTTGGATTTATCCTTTTTCATGAGCCTGGAAAACAAAATGCGCGGATACTCTTCCCCCAGCGTCACCTTTATATACGGATAAGTTTTATCGTCCTTCAGCAAAGTATTGTACTTGGGCGAATGCTCCTTGATCAGATTGTTTTCCAGCACAAGGGCTTCCAGTTCCGAGTCGGTGACAATATATTCAAACCGGGCAATCAGGGACACCATCTTGTCGATCATGGGCCCTCTGCCTATATTTTCCCGAAAATATGAACGGACCCGGCTGCGGAGATTAATTGCCTTTCCCACATATAAAATAACATCTCTGTCATCTCTCATAATGTAGACTCCCGGCTCTTTGGGAAGCTTTTTCAGTTCTTCTTCAAAATTGAACATGCATTCCGCTCCTTACTTTAAAAACAAGTCAATTCCGTTTGCGATCCCCTCCGCAATTTTCTGCTGATAGTCCTCCGTGGCCATCAGGGTATCCTCCTCCGGGTTGGTCATGTAGCCCATCTCCACAATGGTCACCGGAACCTGACACCAGTTAATACCGCTCATGGTATCCGTCTCCCATACATACTGCTTCTTGCATCCCGTGGCAGCTACCAGCTCGCTCAGCACATGGTCCGACAAATCCCTGCTTTTCTGGTAATAGTCCCCGTTATACGGATTGGCGGCCGTCTGGCAGATAGTCATGGCCCCATGCACGGAAGTGTCTTCCGAACCGTTGGCATGAATCCGGATAAACGCATCCGCAGAGGCATCATTTGCCACCTGTGCCCGTTCGCTGTTGCTCATGTCCACGTCATGGGTGGTTCTTACCATAATTACCTGATAGCCTCTTTCCGTCAGTTCTGTCTCCAGCTTTTCTGCCACCATCAGTGTCAGTTCATATTCTTTCAGTCCGCTGGTGGCCCCGGAAGTCCCGCCGGCAACTTTCGCCTTGGTCTCGCTGGCCCCTGGCCCCACCGGTTCCTTTTCGCTGTTCCCTTTTTTCTGATGTCCTGCGTCAATGACTACCACCAGGCCATTCTGCTCCGGGGAGACTTCCTGCGCAGGCGCAGACTCTTCCGGGGAATCCTGTCCGGGCACAGACTCTCCATCCTGTACCCCGGTGCTTTCATCCGCTCCGGGTTCCTCTCCCTCTTTTGCAGCGCTTTCCGTACCGGTTCCTGTATCCTCCCCGGTATCTTCATCCCCGCCGGTTTCTGTATTCTCCACGGCACTTTCGTCCCCGCCGGTTTCTGTATTCTCCACGGCACTTTCGTCCCCGGCGGCCGCTGTATCTCCCGCGGTACGGCTTTCGTCCCCACCGTCATTCTGCCCGGAGCGGTCCTTTTCCTCCCCTGCTGATGACATATCCGTATGCTCCCCGCTTTCCGAAGATACCGCCTCTCCCTGAAGCCGCACCGGTTCCTCCGAACGATTCCCGCATCCCGCCAGCAAAAGCACTGTCAGCAGACCTCCCGCTATCATCCGGCCAAATAATAACTTTGTTCCCTGTTTCCCTTTCCGTGGTCCATGTCCTGCCATCCTTGTGTTCCTCACTTCCTTCTAATCCCGCTTCTGTCTCACGCCGGCTCATCTCTTTCTGCCCTCTCCTCCGCGGACAAAGAGACTGGCAGTGGATATCACCTCAATGATTCCGGTTCTAAGACGCAAGAGTAGGATGTACTGCCCGAACGCAGTACATCCTATCCTCAGTCACTCTATCTTTCCGTTGGAAAATCTTCCCACCGGCCTGCCGTCATTCCGTTCGGATTCACCGTTTTCCCCGGCTGCGTCCTCTTCCGGCTGTTTCGGTTCCTCAGTTCCGGCATTTTCTCCCTCCGGTATCTCCTGTGGCTCCTTCGCTCCCTGCTCCTCCGGGTCTTCCGCTTCGGATATCCGTACCGGCTCCGGAATTTCTACAGGTCCCGGCATCTCAATGACATTGGGAACACCCTCCGTTGACACCGGGTTTTCTTCTCCCGCCGGTTCCCGGCTCCCGCTTCCGGAAGTCTCTTCCTTTTTCTCCTCCGGCTCAGGCAGCCCTTTCTCCCTGCGGAAAATCTGCATAAATTCCTTTCCGGTAATCGTTTCCTTCTCAATCAGGAATTCTGCCAGCTTATCCATGATCTGCCGGTTCTCCCGCAGCATGGACAGCGCCTTCTCATAACTGTCCTTCAGGATCTCCACTACTTCCGTATCGATCTCCGCCGCTGTGGTATCACTGCAGTTCAGCGCCGTCCGTCCCTCCAGGTACTGGCTTTCCACAGTGGCAAGCCCCACCAGGCCGAAACGCTTGCTCATGCCGTAACGAGTCACCATATTCCGGGCAATATCGGTTGCTTTCTCGATATCATTGGCAGCGCCTGTGGTGACGGTGTCGAACACCACCTCTTCCGCCGCGCGCCCGCCCACCAGGCTCACAAGCATGTCACGCAGCTCTGCCTCCGTATTCAGATACTTTTCCTCCTCCGGCACATGCATCACATACCCCAGGGCCCCCATGGTCCGGGGCACAATGGTAATCTTCTGCACCGGCTCGGAATTTTTCTGCAGCGCGCTGATCAGCGCATGCCCCACCTCATGGTAGGACACAATCTTGCGCTCCTCCCTGCTCATGATGCGGTCCTTTTTTTCCTTGCCCACCAGAACCACTTCCACAGAGTCAAACAAATCCTTCTGGCAGACGTAATCCCGTCCTTCCTTTACCGCATTAATGGCAGCCTCGTTGATCATATTCGCAAGGTCGGATCCGACCGCACCGCTGGTAGCCAGCGCAATGGCATCCAGGTCAACGGTCTCGTCCATCTTCACATCCTTGGCATGAACCTTCAGAATCTCCACACGGCCCTTCAGGTCAGGCTTATCCACAATGATACGCCGGTCAAAACGCCCGGGCCTCAGAAGCGCCTTATCCAGAATCTCCGGACGGTTTGTGGCACCCAGAATCAGAATCCCCTTGGAACTGTCGAAACCATCCATCTCGGAGAGCAGCTGGTTCAGCGTCTGTTCCCGTTCCTCGTTTCCCCCGCCGTATTTGGAATCACGGCTGCGCCCGATGGCGTCAATTTCATCGATAAAAATAATACAGGGGGCATTTTTCGTGGCTTCCTTAAACAGATCCCTTACCCGGCTGGCTCCCACACCTACATACAGCTCTATAAAATCGGAACCTGTCAGGGAAAAAAACGGAACATGCGCCTCACCTGCCACCGCCTTGGCCAGCAGGGTCTTACCGGTTCCGGGAGGGCCCACCAGCAGGGCGCCTTTGGGAAGCCTGGCGCCGATTTTGGAATATTTTCCGGGATTGTGCAGGAAATCCACCACTTCCACCAGGGATTCCTTCGCCTCATCCTCTCCGGCAACATCTTTGAAAGTAACTCCCGTCTCCTTCTGTACATAGACTTTGGCATTGCTCTTGCCCACTCCCAGGGGACCTCCCGAACCTCCCATCTTCCGGAATACCACCCCCAGCAGAATCCACATCAGCACCACCGGCAGAACCACATACAGCAGAATGTCCAGGATACGCCCTGAATTATCGCTTAAAACACGGCTTCCGTCGATGCCATGCTCCTCCATGCGGGCCGTGAGAGTATCCAGGTCCTCCATGATGATAGTGGAATAAGTCACCGGGGTATTTCCATAAAAAGGATAGGGCATCTGGGGCGCGGGCGCATCGGACTGGGACTTGTCATCCTTCTTCAGGGTAAACAGGATCTGTCCTGTACTCTGTACCTCCACAGCCTCCACTTCATCCCGGTTCACATGCTCCAGAAATTTCGTGTAGCTGACTTCCTGGGTATTTCCATTGCCCCCGAACAGAAGATTCCAGAGCACGAAAACCAGCAGCACCGTGCTGAGTCCCGCCAGCAATATCATCATCATGTTCGGTCTTCTGGGGGGCTGGTTTCCGTTTCCGTTGCCGCCGTTGTTCCCCGGCTGATTTCCATTTCCGCCGTTATATCCGCCGCCATTGTCATACTGGTTCATTTGATTATCCATAGTAACTCCGTTTCTTTTTTGCTTTGCACACAGACTGCAGCTTTACAATGAGAATGATGCTCCATCATAAAATACTCACTTCATTATAGATAGTAGGAAATGATAAATCAATAGCATAATTGTGAAAAATCAGAATTAACTCTTAAAGATTTCTAAACTTTTTACCATTCCAATATGGGAAAATGTGTGGTAGAATAAAAAAGTATTTTTTACGGACTTATTACATGATGGAAGCGAGGCTGACAATGAAAATCGGTTTTGACAACAACAAATATCTGAAGATGCAGTCGGAACATATCAGGGAACGCATCGTCCAGTTTGGGGACAAGCTATACCTGGAGTTCGGTGGAAAACTTTTTGACGATTATCACGCTTCCCGGGTGCTTCCCGGTTTTGCACCTGACGCAAAGCTGCAAATGCTGATGCAGCTTTCCGATTATGCAGAAATCGTCATCGCCATCAGCGCCGTGGATATTGAGAAAAATAAAATCCGGGGAGATCTGGGCATCACCTATGATGTGGATGTGCTCCGCCTCCGGGATGAATTCCTGAACCGGGGCCTGTATGTGGGAAGCGTTGTCATCACCCACTACTCCGGCCAGCGCAGTGCGGAACAGTTTAAAGCCAAACTGGAAAAGAAAAACATCAAAGTTTACCTTCATTACATCATTGAAGACTATCCTGCCAATGTGCCCCTCATCGTCAGCGAAAACGGCTATGGGAAAAATGAATACATAGAGACCTCAAGGCCGCTGGTAGTAGTCACCGCCCCCGGACCGGGAAGCGGAAAAATGGCAACCTGCCTGTCCCAGCTCTACCATGACAAGCAGCGGGGCCTCACTGCCGGTTATGCGAAATTTGAGACCTTTCCCATCTGGAACATACCCCTGAAGCATCCCATCAACCTGGCCTATGAAGCGGCAACCGCCGATTTAAATGACGTAAACATGATCGACCCTTTCCATCTGGAAGCCTATGGCGAAACAACGGTAAATTATAATCGGGATATTGAGATATTTCCCGTGCTGAATGCCATTTTTGAGGGCATCTACGGAACCAATCCCTATAAATCCCCCACTGACATGGGTGTCAATATGGCGGGAAACTGCATTATCGATGACGCTGCCTGCTGCGAGGCATCCAAAATGGAAATCATACGCCGGTATTACAATGCCCTGGGAAGGGTGGTCAGGGATGAAACCTCCGAGACAGAGGTCTTCAAAATAGAGCTGCTGATGAAGCAGGCCAAGATCACTACCGCCGACCGCAAAGTAACCGCCGCCGCAAAGAAATACGCAGAGGAGCTGGGCGTACCCACTGCCGCCATAGAACTGCCTGACGGCACCATTATCACCTCCAAAACCTCCGACTTCCTGGGAGCTTCCGCGGCGCTGCTCCTGAATGCGCTGAAATATCTGGCCGGCGTGGAAAAAGACATTAAACTCATCAAGCCCCAGGCCATCGAGCCCATTCAGGACTTAAAAGTCCGGTATCTGGGCGGGCGCAATCCCCGCCTCCACACGGACGAGGTCCTGATTGCCCTCTCCCTGGCGGCCTGCACCGACGACAATGCCAGACATTCCCTGGAACAGCTTCCCAGGCTGAAAGGCTGCCAGGTCCACACTTCCGTAATGCTCTCCGAAGTGGACATCAAGATCTATAAAAAGCTGGGTGTGGACCTGACCAGCGAGCCCATTCAGACCGGAAGAAAGAAATATTAAATTTTGCAGCATATTTCCTCTGTATGGGACTGCACATAAAAGGAACCGGCGCCAAAACGGCAGCCGGTTCTTTTTATGCGCAGGCTCTTACAGCTTCTTCAGGAAATTTCCATCCACGCTGACACCCTCGTTGATCACGATAAAAGCATGGGGATCGTATTTATGGACCACAGCCTTCAGACGCCCCACTTCATACTTGGAGAGCGTAATGTACAGCATATGGGACTGGTCGTGGGTATACGCACCCTGGGTAGACCACTTTGTGATTCCCCTGTAAATCTCCTCAAATACAGCCTTCTCCAGCTCCGTAGTGTCGGCCTTGGTGATAATATTGGCCTCCACATTGATGTTCTGGGTATGTACCTTGTCCATGGCCAGGGAATATACGGATGCGTAGATGATGGAGTACACCACGATCTCCACATCAAACAGGAAAAAACAGATGCCGTACAATGCCAGGTTCATCATCAGGCTCACTTTGCCCACGCTGAAGTCCTTTTTCCACTTGGCAAGTATCAGGCCCACCACATCCATTCCGCCGCTGGAAGCACCCATCCGGAGGGCTATACCGATTCCGCTTCCGGAGATAATACCGCCCACCACGCAGGCCGCCATGGAATCTTCCACAATCGCCGTCACCGGGATTGCGGACAGAAATATCGTCATGGCCGTGACGGAAACCAGCGTCTTAAAGAAAAACCGCCTTCCCAGCCTGGCAAAAGCCAGGAAAAAGATAGGAATATTGATCACATAGTAAATCACACCGGCGATATCGAATCCGCCGAAATCCAAACCGAAAAACCTTGCCAATATGGTTCTGATTACCTGGCAGAGACCCATGACACCGCCGGAATAACATCCGGCGGGCACAATGAACAAATTCAGCCCAAGGGCATACAGCGCTGCTGCCAGCACACAAAAACCTGTCTTCTTACTTTCGACTAACCATTCTTCTTTTTTCATCTCACCCAAGCACCTGATCCACCTTTTGTTTTAAATCTGCCGCCGTCATGGCTCCCACAAAATCTGCTGCCGGCTTCCCAGCCTTGAAAATGATAAACGCCGGAATGCTGGAAACCCGATAACGTCCCGCCAGTTCCATATTCTCATCAATATTGCACTTTCCTACTTTTACCTTTCCCTCATACTCCTCCGCAATCTTAGCCACCACCGGCCCCATCATCCTGCAGGGATTGCACCAGTCCGCATAAAAATCCACCAGCACCGGAATGGGGGAATTCAATACCTCCGTCTCAAAATTGTCTGTCGTAAACTTATGCTCCATCTTTTCCCTCTTTTCTGCGCCGCATTGTTTGCCTTCGAAGTCTCCGGGTGCAGCGCCGCCCCGGGCTCCGGAAATCCTCCTGGCGCCAAACTTACAGATCGGCTTTCCCATGGAAGAGAATTTCTCCTCATATTCTGTCATCACATTTCCCTGCATCAGTTTTTCATCACTGTGCAGGTCATAGGTAAGGGCTTCCAGTTCCCATCCTGCCGCTTTTAGTTCCTCCAGCCCGAAGTCAAAAAGTTCCCGGTTGTCCGTCTTGAACTCCAGACTGCCGTCCCCGGACAGAATGCGGTCATACCGGGCCAGAAAATCCCTGGAAGGCAGTCTGCGCTTTGCATGTCTGTCTTTGGGCCAGGGGTCGGAAAAATTCAGGTAAATCCGCTCCACCTCCCCGGGGCCGAACACCACCGCAACATTTTCCGCCTCCATCCGCAAAAACTTCAGGTTCGGCAGATACTCCTGCTCCATTTTCCGGACGGCCCTGAGCAGCACGCTGGAATACTTCTCAATTCCCACGTAATTGATGTCAGGATGCTCTTTAGCCATAGTATGTATAAATTTTCCCTTTCCCATACCTATTTCGATATGAACCGGCTGCCTGTTTCCGAAAATGTTTTTCCAGTTTCCGGCACACCGGGGCTGCATTTCTTCCTGTACCACATAGGGACTCTCCGAAATCACCTCCCTGGCGCCTGTTATATTACGCAATCTCATCTTATCACTTTCATTCCTGTCAAATTCTGCCTCTGCAGTTTCTGTTATAACTGTACTTTAATTTTGAATACTTGTCAATCCATGAATATTATCGCTTTGCTTTTTTTCGGAATCGTGTATAATATAGGATGACGGGGTTCCCGGCTGATATCATGTCCGGTTCCAGACATCCCCAATGTCATGGGCCCCCGGGAAAATGAATCAATAAGAGGTTATTCTATGAGAAAACACATTCAGCATAAATTATACCGGCTTCTGGCGGCGGCCCTGGGCTTCCTGACCCTGCTGCCATGCGGAACAGTCCGCGCCGCTTCCGACGCGGAGCTGCGTCTGGAGGCCCATCGCGCCCTGCCTGCACAATCCAATGAAATTCCCAACTGGCCGGAAGGTCCTGTAATCGGGGCAGAGTCTGCCATTTTGATAGAAGCCCAGACAGGCACCATTCTTTATTCCAAAAATATTCACCAGAAGCAGTTCCCTGCCAGCACCACCAAAATCCTCACGGCCCTCATTGCCACGGAGCAGTGCGAGATGGACGAAGTCGTCACCTTTTCCCATGACGCCGTCTTCGACACACCCTATGACAGCAGCCACATCGCCATGAACCCGGGAGAGGAACTGACCATGGAGCAGTGCCTCAATGCCATTCTGATCCGTTCTGCCAACGAGGTCTGCTATGCCGTGGCCGAGCATATCACGGAAAGCACCGACTGGTCTGTCTTTGCCGGAATGATGAACGAAAGGGCGGCTGAGCTGGGCTGCCTGAACTCCCATTTTGCCAATCCCAACGGTCTGCCGGACGAAAATCATTACACTACCGCCCATGACCTGGCCATGATCGGCAGGGCGTTCTTTGCCAACGAAATGCTGTGTAAAATCTCCCTGACGCGCCGTATGGAATTTCCGGTGACGGAAAAACTTCCCCGGGGCAAGCTGGAGATCAACAATATGAAAATCATTCCGGGCGGGGAATATGCCTATGAGTATATTGTGGGATGCAAGACAGGATATACGGATGTGGCCAGAAGCTGTCTGGTGTCCTGCGCGGAAAAAAACGGTTTCCGGCTGATCTGTGTGGTAATGCACGACGAATCGCCCTATCAGTATGAAGACACCATCAATTTATTTGAATATGGTTTTTCCAACTTTGAAAAAATAAATGTAGCCCAGACAGAAACAAAGTACAATATCGACAATACCGGGCTTTTTTACAGCGGCAATGACATTTTCGGTAACTCCCGGCCCTTTTTGTCCCTGAATCAGGATGATTTTATCATCCTTCCCAGAACCATCCCCTTTGATGAGACGGAGTCTTCCATCTCCTACGACACGGGAAACGAGAACCTGGCGGCAGTGCTCACTTACAAATACCAGGATGTGGACCTGGGCTCCGTGAGAGTCAATTTTTCTGCCGGAAAGGAAGAAAACAGTATCTTTGATATCCAGCCGGAAGCAGAGGAGCTTCCGGTGCAGGAAGAAGGTTCCGTGATTTTTGTCAATGTGAAGATCATTTTCACTGCCCTTGCCATAATAGCGGGACTGCTGTTTTTCTGGCTGATTGTCAGGGCCATTCTGAAAAATTATCAGTTTTCCGGAAAGTCCGACAGCCGGCGGGGCCGGAAAAGAAACAAAAAAAGAAAGAGGCACCGTGACCTCAGTTTCAGGGACTATGACCTCTGATCACAGTCCCTGAACCCTATCTCACGCCTGCGGTTTCCGGGATCTTCTCACGGTGCTTTTCCGGATTTCATGAATTTTATGCTGCGTCCTGATATGTTCGCGGCGGGTTTTTAACAGCACGGCGTCCTCCGGGGAGACCAGCCTGGTAGTCTTGACAATGTATACCTTATCTTCATCCGTCTTTCTGACCCTGATCTTTCCCTTCAGGTATCCGTGCTTTTCGCAATGGGCAAGACAGTAATAATTTTTTCCGTTGGGACTGAACCAGCGGATTTTTTTCCGCAGGTTTCTCCGGCAGAGATAGCACTTTGATGACACCACTTCCTTGTCCGCCAGGGCGTCCTCCCTGCTGTCAAATTCCCTGGAAATGAATTTCACATAAGTGTCAAACTGTACCTTGATCTCCGATTCCCTGTCCTTCGGGGGATGATACACATCATAGGACATGTTCTTCAGCACCCGGGGGTTTTCCGCCAGTATCCGTGCCAGTATCCCTGCCGTATAATGCGCATCCGCAAACGCCCTATGAAAGGGCACCTCTTTCTCCAATTCCAGAAAATCCACCGCATGCTCCAGCGCCCGCCGGGATTTTCCATCCTCAAAAGCGATACTGAACAGCTTCTGCACGTCCAGATAGGCAAAAGGCCCATCCGAAAGAGGCTCCATATTATAAAATTTCATATTTCTCTGCAGTTCCGTCAGGTCCGTGCTTCCCCAGGTGCAGAACAGATAGTCTTCCGTCCCGCACCAGAGAAGGAACTGTCCCGCGGTCTCCGCAAAGGGTCTCCCCTGCTCCAGTTCCTGCATCTCAAGATGAACCAGCCTGCCGGTAAACTGGTGCATCCCATGATACACTGCCGGCCGGACCAGCTCACTGAATTCTCCCGTCCTTTCCCCCTGACCGTCCAGCTTCACCGCACCGATTTCAATAATCTCGCAGGGCAGCTGTCCCGCCTCTGTCTCCTGTCCGGTATTGCCCTGGTTCCACTCCAAATCAAATACAATATAATTCATCCGTCCTCCCGGTATGATATTGCCCTGTCAGTATTTACATCTCCGCATCCCCGGCCGGGGCGTTCACATACTGATGTTCCATCCATGTGTGGGCCAGGGTAATCCACGAAGTGCATTCTTCCTGTACGGCAGTTCCCGCCATGTTCCGCGTCAGGCGGTTGGCCAGTGACAGACCATGGACACCGCAGGGATACATATGAAATTCTGCCGGCACGCCCGCCCTCCGCAGCGCCCACGCAAACAGAAGGGAATTTTCTGCCGGCACACCTCCGTCCGTAAACGTATTCCAGATAAAGGCCGGCGGCGTAGTGCCATCCACTTGTTTTTCCAGCGAAAGCATTTCCAGTATCGGCGCCGAAAATTTTTCGGAAAGCTCCTTTTCCCGCCCTCCCGTCAGATTGTCAAACGAGCCTCTGTGGGCGTATTCGCCGGAGGTAATCACCGGGTAACACAGAATCATGCCATCCGGCCGGAATATGCGTCTGTCCTCTTTCTCTCCCATAATTTCCGCCAGAAAATCCTTTTCCCAGAACACGCCCAGGGAAGCCGCCAGATGCCCTCCTGCGGAACATCCCAGAACAATCACCTGCCCCGGGGCAACATGCCATTCTTCACGGTTCTGCCGGATCAGCCGGATACTGTAGGCCAGTTCCGTGAGCGCCGTGGGAAATATAGCCGGCGCGCAGGAATACCTGAGAACCGCCGCATGGTATCCCATGGCCAGAAACTGCATGGCCAGAGGTTCCGCCTCCCGGTCGGAAGTAAACCCGTAGCCTCCTCCCGGACAGATCAGAACCATGGGTCTGGATGCTATGTCGATATCTGCCGAATGATCCTGGATGTAAACCACCAGTTTCGCATCCGGCCCGGATCCTTCCAGGGAAAGGGGATATGCCTTATTTATCATGATGACCTGCCTCCTGATCTCTTTTCTGTTGCGGAGCGCCTCTGCGGCCTGTCGCAACGCCATATATAAAAATCCGCTTTAATATGCCCGGCCCCAGTAGACCATTTTTTTGGCCGGCCTGCCGCAGCACACGCAGGTATCCGCAATCTGCTCCTGGTCAAAGGGCATACAGCGGCTTGTGACGCTTAACTTTTCCTTGATCTGTACTTCACATGCCTCGTCCCCGCACCACATGGCCTTGACGAATCCTGACTTTTCACGGAACAGGCCCTCGAACGCTTCCATGTCGGAAGCAGTGTAAGTATTTTTTTCCCTGTGCGCCCTGGCCCGTTCCAGCATTTCCTTCTGAATGGTCTCCAGCAGTTCTCCCGCCTTCGCCTCCAGCTCCTCCAGGGATACTTCCAGTTTTTCCCTTGTATCCCGGCGGCAGATCACACATTTTCCGGCCTCTATATCCTTCGGGCCGATCTCCACCCGGACAGGATATCCCCGCATCTCCGCCTCCGCAAACTTCCACCCGGGACTCTTGTCCGAGTCGTCCACCTTCACCCGGAAATGTTTCTGGAGACGATCCCTGATTTCGTATGTCTTTTCCAGAACCCCTTCTTTTTTCTGCTGTATGGGCACGATGCAGATCTGCACGGGCGCCACCCTGGGAGGAAGCACCAGCCCCTCATTGTCCCCGTGCACCATAATGATGGCGCCGATCAGGCGGGTGGTCATACCCCATGAAGTCTGGTATACATATTTTAACGTGTTATCTTTGTCGGCAAACTGTACTCCGAATGCCCTGGCGAAGCCATCGCCGAAATTATGGGAAGTGCCCGCCTGCAGAGCCTTTCCATCATGCATAAGAGCCTCTATGGCATAGGTTGCCACCGCCCCGGCAAACTTTTCCTTCTCGGTCTTCTGTCCGCGGATCACCGGAATAGCCAGCACTTCTTCACAGAAGTCCGCATATAGGTTCAGCATCTGTATGGTTCTGTCCTGCGCCTCTTTGGCAGTGGCATGGGCCGTATGCCCCTCCTGCCACAAGAATTCCCTGGAGCGGAGGAAGGGCCTGGTCTCCTTCTCCCAGCGCACCACGGAACACCACTGATTGTAGACCCTGGGCAGATCCCTGTAGGAATGAATGTCGTTTTTATAAAAATCACAGAAAAGAGTCTCTGAAGTGGGACGGACACATAGTTTCTCCTGCAGGGGCTGCAGTCCGCCGTGGGTGACCCAGGCCACCTCGGGCGCAAATCCTTCCACATGGTCTTTTTCCTTCTGCAGCAGCGATTCCGGAATGAACATGGGAAGATACACATTTTCCACTCCCGTCTCCTTGAATTTTTCATCCAGCTGCTTCTGGATCAGTTCCCAGATGGCATAGCCCGCAGGCTTGATCACCATACATCCCTTCACGGACGTATAATCAATCAGCTCTGCTTTTTTTACCACATCCGTGTACCACTGGGCAAAATCCACGTCCATGGAAGTGATTTCCTCAACCATTTTTTTGTCTGCCATTTTCTCCTCCTCCCGCATCCGCGGCTGTCACACATTTTGTCTTTTACTCCGGCCAGGGACGAATGGGGCAGGGAAGGCACTTTTCACCCTCCGCAGGTCTCCCGTCGTCAATCGGGCAGGAAAACGAAAAACGCCGGATTTCCATCCCGAAAGGGACCGGAAAACCGGCGGTACCACCCTGCTTGACGCTGTATGCATCCATCTCCTGCGCCGCTAACGCCGGCCTGCGCCGTACTTACACTTCCCCGGCAGCCACTGTCTGCCTCTGAAAGAAGTCTCGCACGGAAACTCCGGGGCAGGTTCCAAACCCGTCTGCATAAAGACCTCACAGCCGCATCCATGCCGTCCTGACGGTCCGGATGCCACGTCCTCTCTCTGGGATGCCTGCAGATTTGTACTAATCCCCTTCACAGTCGTATCTACTTGCGATTATAGTCAGGAAATTTCTTTTTGTCAAGGTAAACCCGACATTTTTACCCGAAATCCTTGTACAATGTCAGGTTCACAAATCCGTCTTCTATCCTGATCTCCGCCTTGTCCACCATCATTCCCACAAGATGCAGCTGGCTGGTCTCCCCGAAATTCCCCGTGCCTGCCAGTTCCCAGTAAATGTCTTCTATGCCGTCGTTTCTCTGCTCCTCCAGACATTTCAGATCCTGCAGCCTGTCCTCGTTGCCCGGCTGGTAATTGGCGCGGAAAGTAATTTTCCCATGCCTCCCATCCCGTTCTATGCTGGAATGGATTCTGTCTGCTCCTATGGACAAAAAGAACATGGTCAGTTCCGCAATGATTTTTGATGTTTTCCTCTGTTCATCATACATTTTGATTTTTCCTCTTTCTGTTTTTATATTCCAGCATAAAACTTTCCAGTACGGGCACCATGATAATCGCCACCCAGCCCGCGCTGAAACCATTGTTATACAAATTTAAACCGCCATACATCTGGGATGTACAGGTGGCGATGGCCACATGGAGCATGCCTGCCAGAATCCCCGCAATCACCCCGAAACGTCCCGCAATAGGAGCCAGGCCCACCGCAAAAATCGCCGCCAGCTGCACCCCCGGCGTCTCCGGGGTAAACTGGTTTAAATATGTGGACAGATAAACCCCCAGAAGCACAGGCACATAATTTTTCACATGGGCGCCAAAAGCGGCAAAGCCGAATGCCGTCAGAATGGCCCCAACCACGGGTCCGGAAAGGTCCCCTCCGATCAGATAGATGTAAGTCTCGCAGACAGCGCCTACCATCGCCATGTTCATCAGCGTATTCCCCACACCTTCCATGAGGACAAAATCCGCCACTGCCCGGCCCGGATGCTTCCATATTTTCAATACGCCTTTTATCTCACCCCGGTTCAAATACAGTCCGTAGAGAAAGGTCAGCAGAAAATAGCCATACAGCCCCGCTCCTATCCACAATGGCCTTCCCTCCCGCCAGATCAGGACCGACTCGCACTCCAGGCCGAAAGATTTCAGAATACAGACCAGGACAAATGCCAGAATCCCCGCGGAAAATCCCACATTGAACAGGCTGAAGCCCATATGCATGGAAGCTGTATGTACAGAAAGCCCCGGCAGTACAAAGCCGATGAGAATTCCCGATCCCACTGCCATCAGCAGATTGATCTTCCGGTCAAAAGGAAGAAGAAACACCAGTTCCGTCACCAGGGGCGCCAGGCTGGTTCCGAACAATGCCGTGTACAGGTATCTGCCCAGCCGGTACCCATGTACCTTGGCATAGACCGACGCCCCCAGCAGAATGGGAAGGATATTTACCGGATTCTTTCCCCAGAGGCCATACCCTACATTGATAAAAACCGCCGCCATGGTGAGACCCGTAAATTTAAATTCTTCCTGATGCAGAAGCCCCAGTCCCATGGCCATCACCAGCACCGCGTTCATAAGCGCCGCTCCGTATCCTGCCAGGCCGAAATAGTCCGTGATCAGGGCATCCCGGGAAATCACAATGGTCCACAGCCCCCTGAAAACGGACAATATGCCTTCCCCTTCCTTTATCATGCCCACAATTCCCGCCAAAAAAAGCAGAACTATGGAAAATCCGCAAAATATTTTCAGTTCCTTATGTTCCAGCCTTTCTCTTATTGTCCCGCCAGCCATCCATACCTCCATTCGTTCCGCTCATGCCCGGCAAAAGTCTCTTTCCTGACGGCTCACTGCCCCTCCGCGGCGGAAAGCCATTTCATCTGTTTTGCCAGCAGCGGCACTTCAAACAAAAGCATCACTGCCCAGCCCGCAAAATTAGCCCAGGCCAGGCTGGTAAATCCCATGGAAAATACCATCATCAGCAGCCACACCGCAGCCACTCTTCCCAGCATATTCATAAAAGTACTGTACAATGTAACCTTCAGGTCTCCCATTCCGCGGAAAAATCCCTGAATCCCATTGGTCAGGCAGGGAAGAAAATACATAAAAGATATCTGCCGCAGATACGATATGCCCAGGGATACCACCTCCGTATCCTCCGCATTCGTAAACAGCCCCATAATCTGCGGTGCGGCCAGAAAAATGACGGCGCAGATAAAAACAGAATAAACCGCCTCTGTCAGCATCCCGGCCTGAAATCCTTTCCGTATCCGTTCTTTATGTCCTGCGCCTTTATTCTGGGCGATAAAGGTAGTCATGGCATGGCCGATATTCTGCTGCGGCGTATATGCAAAATCGTCTACCCTGTTCACGGCGGTAAACGCTGCCATCACACTCACGCCCTGGGTGTTTACCATGGCCTGGATCACGGTCTTGCCCACCTGCAGACAGACCTGCTGCATGGCGCTTGTGCTTCCGTAAGCAATGGTTCTGCCCAGGAGTTTTTTGTCAAATACAAGCCATCCCCGTCCCAGACATAAGAGGGGTATTTTTTTCCTGATATATATGGCGCACAGCAGACAGCAGAACGCCTCGCTCACCACCGTGGAGACGGCGCTTCCCGGCACGCCCAGCCCGGCCACTGCCACCAGCAGCACATCCCCTGCCATGTTGAGCACGGCGCTGATCATCAGAAAATACAAGGGCGTCTTACTGTCCCCCAGGGCCCGCAGGGTATTGGCAAGAAAGTTATAGATGAATGTAAACAAAATTCCCAGAAACACAATGCGCAGGTAGGCACTGGCTTCTCCTATCACTTCCTCCGGAACCTGGATCAGCAGCAGAAGCGGCCTGGCCAGCAGAATCGTCACAATGGAAAAAAGAACGGAGAATCCGCAGCCCGCAAGAAATGTGGTGCTGATCTGCCGGGACAGCAGCCCGTAGTCCCCCGAGCCGTACTGGGCGCTCATCAGAATGCTGGCTCCCATGCACAGCCCGCTGATCAGCAGAAGCGCAATATTCATCAGAGGAGCGGATGTTCCCACTGCCGCCAGCGCTTCCTCCCCCACAAAATATCCCACTATCACAGAATCCGCCGCATTATAGGTAAGCTGGAACAGGTTTCCCAGAACCAGCGGAACCGTGAACGCAATCAGCGGAAGTGTGATCTTTCCCTTTGTCATATCTTTCTTCTGTGCCATTCCTGCCCTGCCCTCATCCTAAATTTCCGCAGGCTGTCTGCCTCTCCTGCCTTTCAGTCCCAGCTCCAGGCGTCAACGCCCTCTATGTCCAGCGCCTCTCCCTCATTGCCTTCCAGCACCACGTTCTTCAGTGTGACTTTTTCCGCGTTCCGCACAAAAATTCCCTTGCGGCTGCCCTTCTCGCATCCGGTCATCATGGCCGCCGTCCCCGGTTCGGCATGTTCCGCATATGAAATGAACACATTCTCCATCTCCACGCTCTCAATCTTCGACTCCGGCAGTCCGTAGAAATAGAGACCTGCCACATGGCAGTCCACACAGTTTACATTGCGGATGACAATCTTCCCCACCCGGGGCGTTCTCTCGTCCACAGGAAGGGCATCCTTGCAGGCCACATATTCCGATTTTCCATCCGGTCCGCAGAAATAAAAGCAGTTGATCACAAAGGCTGACTTCACGCCCTCCATTCTGACATGTTCAAAAGTGATGCCCGTGAGATAGGAATCCTTTCCCCTGCCCCTTCTGCTTTTCACCCTGAGTCCCCGGTCCGTATTGACGAAACGGCAGTTCTTCACCAGAATATTGTCCACGCCCGCCGCATTCTCGCTTCCTATGGTCACGCCACCGTGTCCCCGTTCCATCCAGCAGTTGCGGATGCAAATGTTTTTGGAGGGTGTCCGGTAGGTTTTGCCCAGGTACATTTTTCCCGACTTTACGGCAATGCAGTCATCCCCCACGGAGAAAAAGACTCCCGCGATCTCCACATCCGTGCAGGACTCCGGGTCAATGCCGTCCGTATTGTGGGAATTGTCCGGCGACTGGATTTTCATGTCCAGATAGCGGAGATTCTCCGAAAAGAAAGGATGCATGTTCCAGGATGGCGAATTCCGTATGGTAATGCCCTGCACCACAATATTTTTGCAGTGGTTCAGGAACATCATGCGGGGCCTTGCGGCCTTGTCCTGATTCATTTTCTCCAGATCCCACCAGTTTTGAAAATCCGCGGCTCCGTCGATTATGCCCTGGCCGTAGATCACCACATCTTCCACATACATTCCCGTCACAATGCTGGCATAGGTATCTATGGGGCTGCCCTCCCAGCTGGCGGCAATGAATTCCCCTTTCTCGTCGTAACTCTCGGTCCTTCCCGGCAGAACCGGATATTTCTCCCTGTCCGGAATCGCCAGAAGGACAGCGCCCTCTGCCAGTTCCAGCCGGATATGACTCTTCAGGAAAATATGGGTGAACCGGTAAGTGCCCTCCGGCACATAAATCCTGCTCTGCTCCGGAGCCGTCATAATGGCGGCCTGCAGAAACACCGTGTCGTCGCTGACACCATCTCCCCTGGCGCCGAAATTCTTTACGTTCAGGGTCACATATTCATAGTCCGTGTGCAGATAAACCGGCGCCGATACCTGATCCCCCTGCCTGATCTGCACTTCATAGGCCGTGTCCGGCTTCAGGCCGTACACTGACACAATGGTCCGGTCTGCCTCCAGTTCTTTCTTCCCGTTTACATAAAGTTCGTAGGGCTTCGTCCTATAGTCCGCTTCCCCGTCCAGAATCTCCAGCACAAAACTTCTGGCTGTCTGAAATAATATCTTCCCTTCCATGCCTGTCCCCATTTCCGCGTCCCGGTCATGACGCAATCCTTTATCTCAATTCATCCTTCGCCCACATTTTTCGCAAGTGTCACTGCATGTCCGTGCAGGCACAAAGCTTACGGTACTGGGCATATGCCATGAAAACCGCAGCAACACCTTTCTTGTCATCCGCCGTCACCGGTTCGGACAAATAATAGGCAATACTGCCATCACGCCTGCCCTGGTCAGGGCCAAGTCCTGCCACACTGCAGTTTCCTTCCAGGGTCAGCACGCCGTTTTTCTCTGTGAGTTTTCTCTCTATAATGGCTTCCAGAATCCCCTCTCCTGTCTCCCTGTACTTTTCTGCCAGCAGCACTTTCAGACGGCAGGCCTTCAGGATGGATGCCGCCACCATGGCAGAACCGGATGTCTCCGTGTAATTTCCCGGAATGTCTCCCCTGTCCGGCACCTGGAAAAACAGGCCGCTCTCCCTGTCCCTATATGTAAGAATCCCCCTGATGCCCTCTTTGTAACTGTCAAGCAGCTGCCTGTAGTAATCATAGGACCAGCTGTTCATCTCTTCCATGGTATCCACAAGGGCCATCAGAAACCATCCCATGGACCGCAGCCAGAAACCGGCCGAACATCCTGTCTCCGGATCTGCCCAGAAAGCACTCCGGGATTCGTCATATCCGTGATAGAAAAGGCCCTTGTCCGGGCAGAACATATGTTTCCGCACCAGTGCAAACTGATCCGTGATATCCACATATCTGACTTCTCCACCGAATTTAGTGTCATAGGCGGCATAAAAAGGCTGCGCCATAAAAAGCCCGTCCAGCCAGACCTGGTGGGGATAGATCTTCTTGTGCCAGAAGTTCCCCCCTTTGATTCTGGGCTGCCCATCCAGCTGGCGCATCAGAAGTTCCATCGCCAGACGGTATTTCTCCCGTCCGGTCTGCTCATAGGCAAAGATAACCGCCCTGCCCGGCGCCACATTGTCCAGCTGGTATTCCTCCCGGTTATAATAGCGGATATCCCCCTCTTCCGTGATATAGCGGTCCAGATATTCCAGCACAAAATCCCGGAAAACAGCGTTTCCCGTGGCTTCGTACAGCTGAATTGCCGCAATCAGAATACAGCCATCCTCATAATTCCATTTGTCCCATCTCATTTTACTGAAATCCTGATAATAATTTCCGATATACCGTTCCAGTTTCTCTATCTGTTTTTTCAATTCTCCGGCCTCCTGTCCTGCTTCCGGTTCTGTCATGCCATTCGGGCCAGTCCTCATTTTTGCCCTGCTTTCAGTTTACAGGATGCTGTCCCAGAAAGCAATAGGCAGGGAAAAAATCATACAAAAAATGAAGGCAGCGCCTCCCCATACCGGCGTCTGCCTTCATTTCATAAACTGTTATTGTCACCTTCGGGCCGGTTTCCAGCCGCCTTCCCCGAGCCATGCTTTTACACACTTCCCCTGAGCTTCTTTACGGCTTTCTCCGCAATCAGGCAGCGTCCGTGCTCCTTCAGCTGTATCACCTGGGATTCTTCCGCCGCAAAGAGACTGCCGAATTCCATGGCCTGGACACATGCCCTGCTGTAACGCTCATAGGAAGCCCGCCCTTTCAGCAGATACAGATAATATAGCCCGTTCATCTCATAAAGCCTGCTGTCCACCTGCAGGTTGGAGGGCAGCATGGAAGCATATTCCATGATCCTGCCCAGACCGGAAAATACAAATACCGCGAAACTGGGTCTGCTGACCTTCTGGTTCTGTTTTGTATCCCCGCTCTCATTCTGGGCATTCTCCGTATCCTGGGCGGTATTCCCGCCGCCGTTCTCCGCCGCTTCCCCGGCGTTCATGCTGATCTTTTCCCGGGTTCTCTGCAATATTTTCTTCATTTCCTTCAGGCACTCGATAAACTGGTCGCTCTCTTTGGCTTCCGGGTCCCTATCGGAGAAAGTCAGAATCAGTCCCTGGTCGGGCAGCATCATAATCTGCAGGTCAAATGCAAACTTGGGGGGCTTATAGCCTACTTCCTCCTCTGCCTGCTCAATAATCTCCTGCACAACCTCCCGGGCCTTGTCACTGCGCAGAATGAAATCCTTATAATCAATATCGTACTCTTCCAGTTCTTCGTTTGACAGAAAGCACTTTACCGTTTTTTCATCTACTCGTTCTATTCTCATATTATCATCCTCATAATCATGTCTGCCCCATCGGCACACCGGACAAATGCAACTGCACTTTCACCCCATGACATATTTATGATAACATGATATTCTTATTTTTTCAATTATATAAGTTTTCCATTCTACACAAGATTTTATACATTCTTTTATTCAATTTTTATACAAAATGCTCTCTGTCTTCCGCTCAGCCTTTGTCCCTGGGCTGTCCGGGTTTTTTGCGCAGAACCACCACGGCGCCCACTGCCACTGCCGCAAAAATGACAATTGCGATAATTACCACAATCCAGATCCAGCCCATGCCGCCATCTTCCTGTCCCTCTTCTTCGGAAGGAATTTCAGCTGACGCGGTCACGTCTTCCCCGGTCTCCTCTGTCCGCTCCTCCGGAGCAGGACTGGATTCCACTGTCTGGTCCTCCGGTTCCGGTATACTTTCCGGTGCCTTGGGTGTGGCCGATGGCACGGGGGAACTTGTGGCCCTGGCGGTGGTTTTGGGTTTTAATTTCCAGGTCCCGCCGGTTGCCTTCTGCCCGCCGCTTTCCGGTTCACTTTCTTCTCCGTAATCCGGCTCCGACGGATTCGATGTGCCCGGATCCCAGGTCACCGGCGGATCCATGGGAGGCCAGGGCTCCTGGGTAGGCCCCGGTTCCTGCGTGGGAACGGGTTCCTGCGTGGGCCCCGGTTCCCCGGGCGCCTGGGTAGGCCGGGGCGTTGCCGTGGCCCCGGGTTCCTGGGTGGGCGGCGTCATCGTAGGCTGGGGATTTTCCTCCTCCCGCGCGTTTACCTGCACCGCTCCCGGAAGATCCAGCTCCGTCATGGTTTTCAGATCCGTTCCATAGACATACTGAAGGGAATCTTCCACCACGGTAACGGTAGCCGGCACCGGATTGCCATTGCCATCCAGAATCACAATTTTTCCAACATCCAGGGTGTCCGTGTTCTCCTCAAAGAGGGGATCCACCCCCGCCACATATACATTCAGATTATCTCCTGCCTGGTCGTAACGAAATTCCGTCACCCTTGCGCTGTTCTCCCCAAACTGGAATTCCACACTCTTCGCCTCGGCGGAATCCACCTTCACACTGAACTGAAAGGAAGAAATCTCCTCCTTCGCCGCATGATCGGAGACAAGCGTCACATTTCCCTCTTCATCCAGCAGGAACCCGTCACCGCTCTGCGCGTGCACTTTCAGCGGCATCACGGTGACAAGTGCAAACAATACCATAATTCCCATCGAAACGATATATTTTTTCATGCCCTGCCCCTTTATTTATTCGCATTAACAACACTGTCCAGCACGATTCCCGGCAAGCTGTCGGGCATGTTCTCAAACAGGGAGTCGCTCACAAGTCTCTGTCCCTCATTGGTCTCCGCCCTGTTTACCCTGTATAATTCCGCACGGACTTTCTCTATTTTGGACAAATCCGCCCTGGCATCCAGCCAGTAAATCCATGTGCCATCCGAAACATCCAGCAGATCTCCGTTCTCCGGCACATCTGCCAAAATGATCTGCTGCGCCTTTACGGTTCCGTCTGCTTCCTGTCCTCCCACAATATTGCCGTCCTGGTCAAAGAGCAGCACCACATTGTATGCGGGATTTCCCTTATATGCGCCTGCAAAGACAATGGACCCTGCCGGAATCACGTCCTCCGGTTTGTCGCCGTACCGGTAATCGTTTTCCAGTTTTCCGATCACCACGGCAGAATCGCCCTCCGTGCGTCTGAAATCCACATTGTCACTGGTGGGCCCCAGAACATCCAGTTCCACTATGGAAACCTGTGCCCCGCCTGACGTCTTCAGTACAAGCTTCATGGCAGATGCCGCATAGGTAGCCACATATTTCTTGTCTGAGTTGGCAAAGTGAATGGTCTCCTCCTCAGCCGTGAAACTTCCCTCTGCCACCTTTATCCAGATCTCTCCGGAGCGGACCTGAATTTCATAGCCAAGTCCCGAAATTCCTTTTTCCGCGTTTACTTTCAATCCTGCAACCGTGGTTGATTTATTGAATTCTATGGTAATCTCGGCATTTCCACCGGCTGTGGCCGTATAAACGGTTTCCGGCTTGTTGTCAATCATTTTATCCGCCTCGGTAGACTCGTCCGGGTTCTCCGGGCAATATACCGTGCCGTTTACACCCGCAGAAGGCTTTTCACCCGCCGCTGCCAGATTCTGTGTGCCTATGGTCCAGAATGACTTATCCAGGGCACCATCATGCTGTATCTTCAAAGGCTCCAGCGTCTTCACGGCAGAGCGGTTCAGATACTGGTCTATCAGCGTAACCTCGTAATATACCGTACGGTTGTTCATAGTGGAAATCACGTCGCTGAAGGTATTTCCCGTGGCAAATCCTACGGTCTCCTTTACAATATCGCCTCCGGAAATAGTACACCGTACAATTTCATATCCCAGCACATCCTCCGCGGGAATGTTCTTGAAATTCAGCGTAAAGTCAACCCGGTTCGGAGCCCCCAGACTGGCTGAAGTGTCATCGCCTACCGCACCTACTGTACCCGCGGTATTCAGCATGCTTCCCCCATGTGTCAGGCGGTAAACCCTGGCCTCATCGCTGACATAGTAAATGGCCCTTGTCTCTTCCACAAACTGCTCCGCATACTTTTTCGTGGCGTCATTGGGTACCATTCCCCAGCGCACAAAGAAGTCCAGTATGTTTTTCTCTGCTGCCGCACAGGCCAGACGCATCAGATCCTGGTTCTTGTTTCCTTCCAGGGTAAGCGCCACCCCGCCGGGAGCAGGCGCCTTGCTGGCATTCCTGGCATAGGTGTCCACTCTCGCAAAGAAGAGACTCTTGAGATGATCCTCATAGTTCTCATAGGTCTTAAAGTTGTATCCGTCGTCATAAGCAAGATGGAGCTGCCAGTACATTCCCAGCTGTGTAAACACATTGGAGGCCGGCCCCTTCACCCCGGAAGTCACTTTGTCGTAAACCTTATCATAAATAAACCGTACAGACCCGTTGGTCTCCTTTGCCTGTGCAAGCACGGCAAAATAGTTGTTGGTCACTTCCGCCACGGCGTACGCACCCTGGTTAATGCAATGCCCGATTTCATGTGCAATACCCCAGCCGAAATACTGGCCGGACACATATTTTCCATCTTCAGACACAACAGGCACACCGCCCAGCATACCGGTGGCGGAGCCCCAGCCGATACCGATATGGTTGCCGGAGGCGTACATAAATGCCCCTGCAAACATTCTCTGATAACGGATGTTCAGATGCTGTATGGGAATCTGGTTCACCTTGTCCGGGGCGTTGTTATTCAGCCCCTTATGCTGGTAGAACAGATACATCATCTTCTCCATGGCATCCATGGAAGCCACAATTTTTGCCGCCCTTTCCTCCAGGCTGCTGTTCGCCGCACCGGCAGAACCCGCCCATATCTGCTGGGCCGGCAGGGAGAGCAGCATTGTGTCAAGCAGGATATCGGAAGCACCCAGAATACAAGTCTGCGCATCATATTTATATGCCTTTATAGGGCTGGCCTCATCCTGATGAACCGCTTCATGGGTGGCTTCTATCTGGCTGACATATGTCTCCAGGGCCGTCACATACTCCAGGGCAAGCCTCTGTCTCTCATCCGGATCCTCCACATGGTACAGATCCAGTCTGGGTACCTGGACACCTCCGCTGACGCGGACCGCATACTGTTCAGCGGCATTCCCGCCGGTATACTGCACGTACAGCGCACCGCCGGATTCAAAATCCAGGGTCCAGATCTTGGGAATCGTGATCTCATTGGCTCCCACTTTCAGGGTGCCTATGGTCTTACTCATGGCACCGGCCTCGGCATTGTACTGCGTGGCCACCAGCTGGAGCTCCGTATTCTCCCCTGTCTTTTTCCTGTTATGGCCCACATAGATCATCACGGTTTCCCCTGCCGCAGCCGTCACACCCAGGGGCTGCCATGCATTCAGTCCTCCGAATCCCCTGCCCACATCGCTGGTGCTGATACCGCCGTGGATGGTAACCGGTTTGCTCAGTCCTTTATCGTTGAGAATATCCTCCGCGTTTTTCAGTTCACGTTCCAGCATAGTCTTGTCAGGATGATATTCCCCGCTCACAGGATCCACTGTGTTGATTCTGTCTCTCAGGACATTAATGTTTTCCTGTGTCACGTCTTCTCTCAGCACGGTATGAAGATCATCCGCGTAAAGCCCCATGATATCATCCAGCAGAGAGTCATAATGGTAGAAATACACCTCCGCGATAGAGATGGTCCCGGATGCCACATACCGGGCTATTCCGAACTGCAGCTTCTTGGCCTTCACCGGTTTGGGAAGTTTTACCACATAGTAAACCTTATTGTGCGCATCCGTTCTGGTCTGCATGGACAGACCGGTCACCTCTGCTTTTACGCCGTTTTCATCCCAGTAGCGGACCCTCGCATAAGTCTCCCCGCCTGCCTGGGAAGTCAGGTTATGGAACGCAAATGTGTCAATTTCATATGCCTGGTCAAATTCATAAGTCAGACCGCGGCGCCCGCCGGTTTCATTCAGATAATTGTATCCGCCCACGTCCCAGGTATTGGCATAATAGTAGGAAGCAGGATCATGGTCAACCGTTCCGAACGCAGTACCCGCCACAGTATCCAGAGAACTGTCCCTCATCTCTACGTCACTGGTAGTACCAATCACCGCATTGACGATATGGTCTCCCACTTTGCCGGGTTCTCCTGTATTGATCAGTTTATATTTGGGCATCACCACAGGATTTAAATCCGTGGTAGTGGCAACCGCCGTAAGGGACGGCCCGCTTTCACCCAGTTCGTTCACGCCCGTCACATACACCATGTATTCCGTCAAATCTTTCAGTCCGGTTATGGTATAGCTGTTTTCCCCTATATTTTCGACTTTCTGATAAGTTTCCGCATCCCTTTCTTTATAGAAAAGGTTGTAAGACACCGTATCATCCATATCCTTCCAGCTGACGTCAATGCTCTGGTATTTTCCCACGGCCTTCACATTGTCCGGGCTGTCCGGCTTCTTATTGGGTTTCGGCTCTGCCGTCAGTTCCGGGCAGTACCCGCTGCGCCAGGTTCCGTTCACAGACTGTACGGCCACCTGGTACTTCTGATAATTGACCAGTTCCTTTCCGCCGAAGGAAGTTACGTCATAGGCATTTCCGGCCACCATCACCGTCTCCTGCTGGTCTCCCTGCCTGATCAGGACCTCATATCCTGTCACATTCACGGCAGGATCCCATGACAGGCTGATAAGATTACTGCCTGTCTCTGCCTTTAAATTTTCGGGTATGTCCATCTTGGGCGCCGGAATTCGTTCCTGCATGTTATTGACAAATTCCACCTTGGAGATCTCAGCCAGGTTGGTGTTTTTTACCATTCCGGTGATCAGTATGGTCACCCTCTTTACCGCCACCTGGGAACCCAGATTCAGCCTGATATTTCCGTGCTCATCCCTGTCTGCGCTGACACTGTCATTCTCCAGCAGGAAATGAATCCCCTCTTCTGCCACCGGCACCTTTATGGAACGCTCTATTCCCGTGGACTCTTCTATGTAAGTAATGGCAATTTCCGCTTCTTTGATCAGATTGTCATCCCCGGTCTCGATCAGAATGCCATCCATTCTGGCCGCGTCGCCCACCTGGGCAAAATCGAACTGCATGCCCACGGGATTGGTTTTGGAAATCTCCCCTCCCTCCGCGGGAGCCAGCACAACGCTGCCTTTATTCTGAAGCAGATCCGTCATGTTTCCTTCTGCCCTTGTCCGGTCTGACAGGGCCGGCCTGATCACGACATCCGGCACGAACTTCTCCAGTCCGGCCTGCATATCCCGCCCATCGCCGTAGGCCTTGGCAAAGTACTCAAGATCTACCAGATCCACCCGTCCATCGCCGTTTAAGTCAGTCAGGCCGGAACTGGTTCTGCCGTCAATGGCATCCACCAGCGCCTCTTTGTCTGCCGCATCAGCCTTTCCGTCACCGTTCACATCCCCGATCACCAAAACACCAGGATGTGCCAGTCCCGCCTCATATGGTATGCCTCCCAGAAAGCCTGTCATCAGGCTCACATGGTATGCCTTTCCCTCTACCAGTATCGTCTGTGTATAGGTGGCAAATCCCGGTGCAGATACGGTCAGGACATACTCTCCGTCCGGCAGTTCCGCGAAATGAATCCTGGACTCTTCCACACTGTCACTGCCAATGGTGATGGTTTCCGTCCCTGTTTTCGGACCGGTCAGCCTGATATCAAATGTCACGGTTCTTTCCAGCACCAGCGCGGCTCCTATGGACACATCCACCTGTCCCACGGGTCCTGTGGGTACCTGGAAATCCGGCGGAGTGGTGGCAGGCGGCGCAGTGCTCTCCCCGGGCACACCACCCTCCCCGGGAGCGGTTGTCTGTTGGGGCGGAGCCGACTCCTGCGGGGGCGGCGTAAGCGTTATCGGCGCTTCTCCCCCCTGGTCTCCATCCGGCACCGGACTTGCGTCCGCTCCGGGGGTGGTACTGGGCACCGGACTTGCGTCCGCTCCCGGCGTCGCATCCGGCACCGGGCTTACATCCGCTTCCGGCGTCGGGCTTGCGTCCGCTTCCTGCGTTGTCTGCCCCGGCTGGCCCGTTTCCGCGGCATATGCCGTGAAGCTGGCACTGACCGTCAGAACAAATGCCATTAAAAGTGCTATCTTTCGTTTCATGCTTTCAACCTCCCAACCTTTCTTCCCATTCCGGCTCTTTAAAACCTACCAGTACAAAATCCTCCCCCACTGCAAGCGGCCGTTTCACCAGCATGCCATCCGAGGCCAGCAGTGCCAGCTGCTCTTCCTCCGACATTTGCGGCAGCTTCTCTTTCAGCCCCAGCGCCTTATACGAATTGCCGCTTGTATTAAAAAAACGCTTCAAAGGCAGCCCGCTTTTGCGATGCCAGTCCTCCAATTCCTCTTTCGTAGGATTGTTTTCCCTGATGGGCCTGTCCTCATATGCGATTCCATGTTCCTTCAGCCAGGCCGCCGCTTTCCTGCAGGTGCTGCATTTCTGATATTGTATAAGCTGCATTCCGTACCCCTCCGATACATTTTTTCTGCCTTTTGCAGAAACGGCACAATCCTCCTCTGACAGATTGCCGAAAAAGCGTGTATTTTCAAACGTTCTGCCATTTGTCAGGGAGAGTGTGCAAACAAATATTACCAAAAACAACAAACTTTGTAAAGGAGTATTTCGGCCAAAAAATAATTTGCCGCGCCGCCTGTTACGACCGGTCCAGGAGAAACGCTCTTTTCACTTCCAGCAGGCTGTGTATCTGCATTAAAATATAAAACAGCACCGCTCTCGCCTCAAATTCCTCCCTGTTTACAGGCAGTTCCTCCCCTTTCAGCCGTACCAGAAGCTGGTCCAGCTCTTCCAGCAGCCCTTCCACCGTGTTGTCCCTGTGATAATCTCTCTCTATCTGTCCAAGGAACTCTGCCACCATATGCGCCTGCCGGGGCAGATACTGCAGCTTCAGGATATTTTCGTAGATTTCCCTCAGAATAACGCTCTGCCGCTCCCGCATTTTGATATAATCCAGTTCCCGCGAATCCCCCCTGCGGAAAACATTGTTATAATTCTCCACGGCACAAAGTTTGGCCGCTTCCAGGGCCGTCTCCAGACTGGCAAAGCAGTCCGGGACATAGCCGCTTTTATCCTCCCTGGGCAGCCACAGGGACATTCTGTGAAGAATTCCCTTTATCTGCCGGTCCGCCTCTCCTGCCAGCCGGTCAAATTCCACGCCTTTTCTGTGCAGATGCAGATTCACCGCAATCCCCATTCCCGTCCCGGTCAGAAACAGCGCAATCTCGTTTGCCAGAATCCCCGGCCCCATACTCCGCTCCGTCATAAAATGTGTCACCAGCACCGAATTCATCGCAATGGCCTCTCCCCAGCCCAGGCACAGGCACAGCAGGGCAAAGCCAAACAGGTACAGCGCAAAAGCCCATAAACTGTAATCCAGCAGCCAGAAACACCCTGCCGCTATGGCCAGTGCGCACAAGAACGCCAGCGCCCTGTTTCCCGCGCTCTGCAGGGTCTCCCGCTTGGTGTTCCGGATACTCAGAACCGTGATGATGCCTGCAGTGGCAGAATATTTCAGGCCCAGTTCCCCTGCTATGGCTATGGACAAAACCGCGGCCACCGCAATCTTGATGCTCTTAATCACCCTTGCATTCCAGATCTCACGTTTCATGGGCCCGCTCATTCCAGCACATCAAAGGCCGTACCGCAGGCCCAGGGGCTTCCCACGTCACAGCGGCCGTGGTGATAACGGCGCTCCCGGATTTCTCCACGGCCTTCCACCACCTGGATTTTGATCCTGCTCTCTTCCGCCCGGGTACATCCGTCCAGAATGGCAATCAGCGCTTCCACATCCCGGTCCCGGGTGACTTCTCTTTTTTCCTTCTGTTCTTCCATCTTTCCCCCATTTCTGCGCTGCTTTTTGTTTACAGACCTCCGTGTCGGGCCATACATGCGGCCCTGCAGCGCCAGACACAGCTTCCGCATACCGTTGTCTTCAATATCTGCGTTTTTCCTTCCGGTATTTTAAGGGAGTGCAGGCAGTGTATTTTTTAAATACCCTCTCAAAGTATGTGATGCTCTCAAACCCAAGCATTCCCGCTATTTCCGTGACGGAGTAGTCTCCGTTGGCCAGCAGGTTCTGCGCCTTCCTGACCCGGACAATATTCGTATATTCACTGATGCCCAGCCCCGTCACTTCCCGGAATATCCGGCATAGATAGGATTTGCTCACATAGAACCGCCCTGCCAGCTCCTCCAGCTGCTCTCTTGTGTCAAAATGTGTCTGAAGATAGTCTGCCACCTCGTGCACTTTCTGATGCTTTGGCGTCAGGGCAATCTCCTTTTCCGGCAGCATGTGCTTCTGGTACCGCGCCAGCAGGACCAGCAGCTCCAGCAGCTTTGTTTTCACCATCAGTTCATATTTTCTCTTCCTGTCCCGCATTTCATCCCTGACCTGAAGCGCAAGCCCTTCCACTTTTGCCACGTCCTCCGTACTCAGGCGGATAATCTGGTCATTCCGGTCATAAACTTCCTTCAGCGGATAAAAATCATTTTTTTCCAGAAACGGATCCAGCGCTTCTTCCCTGATCTGAAACAGAATCCTGCTGTGTCTGGACGACTTTGTCATACTGGTCTTGTGAATCTGGCCCGGCCTGACCAGAACCACGTCCCCTGCCTTCACCAGATAGGTTTCCTTGTCAATAAAATAATATACTTCTCCTTCCAGCAGACAGTACAATTCATATGTGTCGTGAAAATGGCGGCTGGACATGGAATATCCCTGCTCCCGGGTCACCCTTTCCACTTCTGCCAGTCCCTCCACATATTGTCTGTAAATAAGGTTTTCCATACATGACTCCCACACCTGTGCCTGCCGGATCTTTCGTGTCCGATCGTACGAAAACCGGGAAAACGGACAGGATTATATAAGATTATTATACTATTTTATTGTATAATGGCAATACCTGATTGATACGGCAGAAGACTTTTTACCCTTCACTGACCAAGGTGACAAGTCTTCCGGAAAATTTCATGTACCGAAATACGGGTGTCACCACGCAAACCATCACCTGACATATATGTCAAAAGAACAGGAGGGCTACATACTATGAAATACGAGGACAACAAAGTAACCGATATCCGCATCGCTTACATCGGCGGAGGCTCCCGGGGCTGGGCATGGTCATTTATGACAGATCTGTCCATGGAAGCTTCCATAAGCGGAACCATCCGTCTGTATGACATTGACGAGGCTGCCGCAAAAAACAATGAGATCATAGGCAATCACCTGAACCAGAGGCCCGACACGATGGGAAAATGGAATTATGTCACATGCAAAACCCTGGAAGAGGCCCTGACCGGCTGTGATTTTGTTGTGATTTCCATTCTCCCCGGCACCTTTGACGAGATGTCCTCCGATGTCCATCTGCCGGAGCGCCTGGGAATATACCAGTCCGTGGGGGATACCGCCGGCCCGGGAGGCATGATCCGCGCCCTGCGCACCATCCCCATGTTTGTGGAAATCGGCGAAGCCATTCGGGATTACGCACCTGACGCATGGGTCATCAACTATACCAATCCCATGACACTCTGTGTCAAAACACTTTACCATGTCCATCCCGGCATCAAGGCTTTCGGGTGCTGCCATGAGGTATTCGGCACGCAGGAAGTCTTGAAAGGAATCTGTGAGGAAACCCTGGGACTGGAGAATATCAGCAGACATGACATCCATGTCAATGTACTGGGCATCAACCATTTTACCTGGTTTGACCAGGCTTCCTACAAAGGAATCGATCTTTTTCCCATATATGAAAAATACATCGGGGAACATTATGAAGAAGGCTACTGCAAGGGTCATATGAACTGGGCAAACAGCACCTTCAGCTGTGCCCACAGAGTGAAATTTGACCTGTTCCGGCGTTACGGCCTTATCGCCGCTGCCGGGGACCGCCATCTGGCGGAGTTTATGCCCGGGGATACCTACCTCAAAGACCCGGAAACCGTCACCGGCTGGAAATTTGGCCTGACTCCGGTGGAATGGAGAAAGCAGGATCTGCAGCAACGCCTGGAAAAGAGCCGCCGTCTGGCAGCCGCCGAAGAAGAAATTGAGCTGAAGCCCACGGGAGAGGAAGGCATCCAGCTGATCAGGGCCCTCTGCGGACTGGACAGAGTCATCAGCAATGTCAATATCCCCAACACTTTCCTGCAGATTCCCAATCTTCCCGCCGGCGCCGTTGTGGAGACCAATGCCCTGTTCAGCCGGGATTCCATCCGGCCCCTGATCGCAGGTCAGGTTCCGGAAAACATCAGGGCGCTGCTCATGCCGCATATTGAAAATCATGAAACCATTCTCCAGGCCGCCCTCACCTGCGACAGGGAAAAAGTTTATCAGGCGTTTGCAAACGACCCTCTTGTGAAGGGACGCGCCGAAGATGGCCAGATCCGCAAACTGGCCGACGACATGATCGCAAACACCATGGAATATCTCCCGGAGGGATGGCAGTAAGCCTGCTGCCGTGCCATGCGGGCTGTCCTGTTCTTACATCATATCTGAAAGGGCTTTCCCGGAACCCGCCGCGGCCGGGACTGCCCTCTGATCAAAAACCGGCATGTGAGACCCCCGTCTTGTCTCACTGCCGGTTTTATGGTATTCTGAATAAAACGTCTGCCTCCCCGGCAGGGCAGGGACAGACTTTCAGAAGGGAATACAGACAATGGAAGCAAACAAAAAACGGGAGGGAATCTGCCACATAGCCGGCGCGGGAGAAGATTACGGCCTGACATTTACACCTTCCCCGGAAGATTTCGTCATCGCCGCCGACGCCGGTTTTACGCTGTTAAAGGAAAAGGGAATTTCCATAAATCTGGTCATCGGGGATTTTGACACGCTCCGTTGCCCGCCTCTTCATCCCAATGTGATCACCCTGAGTCCGGAGAAAAACGATACCGACATGCGCGCCGCCGTCCGGGAAGGACTCCGGGCAGGATATCAGGTATTTCACATTTACGGCGGAACCGGAGGACGCATTGACCATACCCTGGCCAATCTTCAGCTGCTGGCGGAATTGTCCCAAAACGGATGCCGTGGATTTCTGTTCCACAAAGACTGTGTGATTACCGCCATCACAGACGATTCCATGCGCTTTTCCGAACGTTATTCCGGTTATTTGTCCGTGCTTTCCCATTCCGCAAAATCCGAAGGCGTATATCTGAAGGGACTGAAATATGAGCTGGAAAACGCGGTGCTGGAAAACACCTATCCGCTGGGAGTCAGCAACGAGTTTACGGGAAAGGAAAGCCTGGTATCCGTCAGGAAGGGAACGCTGCTCCTTGTATATCCGTTTCTTTCCCATTCAAAAACCCCGCCTTCTGCAGCGGGGCATGAAATTTGAAACGTCCCCGGGGAATTCCCCACAGGCGCCCCCATGGACGCTCCCCGGGAAACACCCCGGATTATTCCTCCGTAAAAATCCTTCTCACCGCAACGATTTCATCGTATTCCGCATCCGAGACACAGATATCATACCGGGGATCTGCATGTACAATCATTCCCTCTCCGATATAGACAGCCACATGAGAAGGTTCCTCATAGAAAAGCAGATCTCCCGGCCGGGCATTCTCCAGTCCCTCCACCGGGACTCCGCATTCCTTCTGTCTCTCCGCCGAATGCGGCAGCGTCATGCCGAAATTTTCGAATACAGCTTTCACAAATCCGGAGCAGTCCGCGCCTTCCGTCAGACTGTCCCCGCCCCAGACATACGGATTCCCCACAAACTGCAGGGCATATTCCGCCGCCTGGGCGCCCATCTCGTTTCCCCCTTCCACCGTAAAAGATTCATCCAGCGTCACCGCCCTTTTCTCACCGGAAAATTCCTTTTCCCGGATTCCCAGGGCAGCCATATAATCCGACGCTTTGGCCGGGTCTGCCTTTTCCCTGCTGACCGGCAGCCGGAACAAAGCATTTAATCCCTCATAAGACTCGTTCCGGGAGATGATATTTTTGTTCTCATCATAAAGATACGCTTCCGTGTCATAGAACTGTTTTCCCTCCAGAACGCACAGATATAAATTGTGATCCGCAAATATTTCCACATTGTCACATTCCACAAGCCGGTATAACACGCCCTCATAACACATTTCCGTATAATTTCCGTGCATGGATGCCGCATTGTAAAAAGCAGGGTTATATCCCCCAATCAGCGGGGATACAAAAAACTCCAGTTCCCCATATCCCTCATCCCAAGTGTCGGGCATGGGCGTGCCATCCTCATTCCGGATTGCCACCACTGCATAACTCCGGTCTGCCAAAACCGACTTTCCGCTGAATCTGGGCTGGTCCGAAAGTGCCTTCCCGGAAACAAGCCCCAGCAGGCTCACCTCATAACCTCCGTAACTCTGGGTTTCGTTCACAAGTACCGCATCACTGCCCGAAAAAGCTTCCATCAGCCTGTCATCCTGCATTTCCTGCGCCACATCTTCCGCGGACAGATACCGCCATGCGGCAAAGACCGTCAGGGAACTGATGGCAAACAGAAGGGATGCCGCAAGCACGGCCCCGGGAAAGCGTCCTTTTCTTATGTGCCTGTTTTCCTGCCCCCTGATCCGTTCCAGTATTCTCCGGTTACATTCTTCTGCCGGCGCTTCTGCCGGCGCAAGGGCATGTCTTAATAATTCATCCAGTTTTCTTTCCATATAAGATATCCTCCAATTCTTTTTTTAAGATTTTTCTGGCATGATGCAGTCTGCTCATCACCGTTCCCGGAGGCACCTTCAAGAGCGCCGCGATCTGCTTTACCGGAATCTCTTCCATATAATAGAGAAGAACTGCCATCTTCATCTTTTCCGGCAGCCTGTCCACGGCCTCCCTCACAGCCTGCCGCTCTTCCCGGTCCAGCACCCTGTCTTCCGGTGTCTGGCCGGACTGCTCTCTCCAGACCGCGCTGTCTTTATCCTCCATGGACTGCATACCGGCAA
The DNA here is from genome assembly GCA_910577185.1 of uncultured Acetatifactor sp. Taxonomy (GTDB): domain Bacteria; phylum Bacillota; class Clostridia; order Lachnospirales; family Lachnospiraceae; genus Acetatifactor. Next base: position 38,968 of record CAJTLR010000010.1, on the reverse strand, counting down.
TCCGCTGTCTCCATCCATATTTTCGTTTCCGGTTTTTCCAGATATGCAGTGTCACCGACAACAGAAAACTTTTGGGATTCCTTTCCTGCTCTATTTTGCGCCCCAGCTCCACGGCCTTCAGAAAAGTCTCCTGATAGAGATCTTCTGCCTCCTGCCGGCTCCGGGTCAGATACACGCAAAAGGAATAAATATCCTTACCATATGTTTCGATACAAACCTCCAATTCTTGTTTTTCCATTTCTTTCTCCACTTTCCAGATTCCAGACGTCTGTGGAAGCGGCAGTTCATCTGCCCTTCATATATATATTGTAACAACTTTCCGGCAGCTTCACGGAATATGACAATCGAGCAGGGAAGATTCATCTTCCACTACCCGCCGCGCCGGGCACCCGTCAGCCTTTGTGGACATCCCTCCTCTGGGTGACCGTGTGCATGTTGCGTCAGCAACAAGGTTCCATATGCGCCCCTGCGCATAAAAAAATCCCCTTTTGGGGGATTCTGCTGTCTCGGGCGCTATACAACTATTATACAAAGATTTTATAATTCCTTAAGTCCATGGTCAAACTTTAGACACAATTATAGAGTATCATGTAATCATTCACAAAGGAGCTGTTGGATTTGAACAAACTTGTCAGGGTCCTGTCAGCTTCGACTACCAACAACACTGCCTTTGGCAGTTTTACATATATTTTTTCTTCATGTTTTCTTTATATTTTTACTCCCTTCCTTTTACATGGGAGCCCCTCCGGGGGCTCTTTTTTATGCGCAGGGGTGCATAAGGTAAATTGTTGCTAACGCAACATGCACCCCGCGCGCGAGTAGTGGAGAAGGGCGTTCCCCTACTCGATTGCACACTAACGCCTAAGGTAAATTGTTGCTAACGCTGCATGCACCCCGCGCCCCCTCCTTATGACAGGCGTCCTTTAAAATCTCCATACCCGAATCGTTTTACCAGCTTGCATTCTCCGTCTTTTCTGCGGATGGCAATGGCAGGAAGGGGCATACCATTGAACGTATTATTCTTCACCATGGAGTAAATGGCCATATCTTCAAACACCAGACGGTCTCCCTCCCGCAGTCTTTCCCCGAAGGAATAATCCCCTATGATATCTCCCGCCAGGCAGGTGGGGCCTCCCAGTCTGTAGGTGAAGGGCTTTTCTCCCGGAATGCCCGCATTGCCCAGGGGCGGCCTGTAAGGCATCTCCAGCACATCCGGCATATGACAGGCCGCGGAAGTGTCCAGTATGGCAGTTTCCGTTTCATTCCGGACGATTTCCAGCACTGTGGTCACCAGGAAACCGGCATTCAGCGCCACCGCCTCCCCCGGCTCCAGATATACCTTCAGCCCATATGTGTCCTGCATTCTCCGGATACACCTCTCCAGTCTCGGAATATCATAATCCTCCCGGGTGATGTGATGTCCGCCGCCGAAATTGATCCATTTCATCCCGCGCAGATATCTGCCGAACTTTTCCTCCACCGCATCCAGTGTTTTTTCCAGGTCGTCCGAATTCTGCTCACAGAGTGTATGAAAATGAATGCCGTCCGGCATAAATCCTTTCTCTGCCCCTGCCGCAAAATTCTGCAGTGTCACCCCCAGCCGGGATCCCGGGGCGCAGGGGTCATAAATGGCATGTGCTTCCTGGGTGGAGCATTCCGGATTCACCCGGATGCCGATACTCTTTCCCGCCTCCCGCGCGCGGATGCCGAATTTTTCCACCTGCCTCCAGGAATTAAACACAATATGATCGCAGTATTTCAAAATTTCTTCAAAATCTTCCTCTTTGTATGCCGGGGAAAAAATATGGTTTTCCTTTTTTACATCCCCCATCTCTTCTGCCCAGAGCCTTGCCTCATATAAGCCGCTGGCAGTGGCCCCGCTGAGATACTTTCCCACCAGGGGATATAAGGCAAACATGGAAAAAGCCTTCTGGGCCAGCAGTATTCCCGCGCCCGTCCGCTCCATCACTCCCTGCAGAATTTTCAGATTTTTTTCTATCAAGACCTCGTCCACCACGTAACAAGGCGTGGGCAGCTGTGAAAAATCCATGGTTCCCTCCTGACATCCCCCTTTATTGTGCCGTAAAATCAAAGAAACTTTCCAGCAGCTCATGGCGCACATGCCTGCTGTCATAAAAATCCTCATCCGTCATCTGCATCCGGTAAGGATCATAACTGCCCGTTATCTTCAGGCCATACTGCCCGGCCATGTCATGGGCAAAAGCTTCCAGCTCCGAGAGAATATAATATTCCTCCTGGTCTATCCTGTCCCACAGGGATGGTGCAAGAGGACATAAATATAAGTCCACTTCCACGCCTTTTCTCTGTAAGTACTGAATCATTTTTTCAAACATTTCTTCACAGTAGGGACTGATATGACCATTCTTGGAAAACATTTTCTCGATATCATAATTTTGTGCCTCTTCCCGGACAAAATCGGCCGTGTTCTGCTGGTACTCCAGCGCATATACCAGACTGCCGTCCCGGGCATAATAGGTACCCTGGTAATCCTCCCCGGCAATTCCCCAGCTGTCCTGTGCCGTGACTCTCTCCAGCACCGCCTGAAGCCCCCTGGTTCCCGCAAAGCTTACGCATGACTGAAAATAGGTTATGGAAAACAGCTGGGAAAGCCTGGCCTTGGCCCTGGCAAACCCATTCTCCTCCGGAACCTTCATTTCCTTTCCGTCCAGAATCCCCAGCATGTAATCCGCATAGGGCCGCAGGGTCTCATTGCGGGAAAAGGTACCGAACAGTGTCTCGTCAAAAAAATAAGAATCCACGCAGAAAATAACCCTGTCGTACTGCTTCCCGTAGACCTCCATAAGACCAAACTGGGCCAGAATATCATAAAAGTCGGCTCCGGATATTCCCAGATTATAATAAGAATCCGTGCCCGCCGTATCGGCCCGGATTCCGAATACCAGACTGGGCCCCACTGTCACGCATTCCGTTTCCGGAGGCATTTCCGTGATCAGATATTGCTTGACCCCCCGTTCGTCTCCGTTGCCCGCGTCAAAATAAACCTGGTTTCCCTCCAGCAGGGCCTGTGCCATGAACCGGCTGTCACTGTGGTAAATACCGGCCGGATCCACAAAATAATTCGTGGCGGCAACTGCCACCAGTATGGGCAAAAATAATAACAGCCTAAACCACCTTTTATCCTTCATGTGTCCCTCCGTCCAGATACAAAGCGCCTTCGCGCAAATCCCCGCGCCCTGTCAGAACTGAAAATAAATAAACGCCGAACTTCCCACCATACCGAGAAACAGGATCATCAGCAGTTCCGCATAAACAAACGCCACGCGGGCAGGAAGTTTCCGGTTTTCCAGAAACTGTCTTAGGGAAGAATCCCGCTCTCTCAGAATATATTCCGCCGCGGCCAGGAGCAGTGTGAGCAGAAAAATCAGCAGGGTCTTCTTCCCCAGGCTGCCCACCCCGGCCACCTCCCCGATGCGGCAGACAAAGGGCTGTGTCAGGATCTGCTTCAGAACCTGGAAACCCTCCCCGGTTCCGGCAGCGCACACAAACACCCAGCAGACGCAGATCAAAAGCAGTGTCCTGGCCCTCTGGAGCAGCCGGAAAACCGCCCCGTCCCTGACGCCGCACCTCTCCCGCAGTTTTGCGAAAAAGGGCTGCGCAAAATCACCGCCCATAAGCCAGAGGAAGGGAATCGCAGCGGAAGCCATGAAATAATAGCCTGTACCGCCGTGCCAGATTCCGATCAGGAACCATAATACCACCATGGATAGATAAAACGGAACTTTTTTGCCAACCTTTTTCCCCAGGCGCTTCTTCGCCTTTTTCCCCAGACGCACCATGGGTTTTGACTTTTGTATGGGATACATCACATAGTCCTTAAACCACACCCCCAGGGTAATATGCCATCTCTGCCAGAACTCCTGAACCGTCCTGGAGAAAAAGGGAGCGTCAAAGTTTTCCGGCAGGCGGATTCCAAACAGCCGGGACGCCCCCAGCACAATATCCATGCATCCGGAAAAATCCGTATATAACTGTACGGCATAACACAAAGTGGCAATCACAATATCCAGCGACCCATGGTCCTGATAATTTCCGTAAACCCCCGAAACCACCAGGCCGAACCGGTCCGATATGACAAGCTTTTTGAAATATCCCCAGACCATTCTCCCCAGTCCCAGGGACACATCATCATAGGACGGGAAATGCCTTTCCAGGTACTGTTCCCGCATTTCATGGAAACGCACTACCGGCCCGGAGACTACCGTGGGAAAATAAAAAAGAAACAGCGCCACGGTGCCCAGATTCCGCTCTGCCTTATAGCTTGCCCAGGACACGTCAAAAAGATAGCCTATGGCAGACAATGTGAAATAAGACATTCCCATCACGGACACAAACTGCAGCCAGGAAATATCCCGGTCCGCCCGCAGGATGGACAGCAGCAGGTTCCCCAGATTATAGGCGTATTTCAGCACAAAAAGCGCTGCCACCAAAGCCGACACCGATATCAGGAGAACCGCATTTCTTTTTCTGTCTTCTTTATTATATTTTTCCAGCAAAAGAGCGCCGACATATGTAACTGCCAGAATGTAGCAGATCAATATCGGCAGACGTCCCCCGGCAGTTCCCGCGGCAGAGAAATAAAACACAAGACTTGCGGCCAGCAGAGTATATTTCTGCAGCCGGGGACAGATATAATACAGCAGGAATGTAACCAGAAGAAACACAAAAAAACCCAGACTTGTCAGGCTCATTTATTCCCCCAGTTCCAGTATGATGTCCACCATTTCCCCCACATTCTTCATGGTTACCACTTTTCCCATGGGAATCTTGAATGAGAATTCCTCTTCCACGGCCACCACCAGATTAATATGCTCAAAGGAATCCCACCCTTCCACATCATCCGCCACCGTGTCGTCATGCAATACAATGGTGTCATCATCAAACACTTCCCTGAAAACTTCGTTCAGTCTCTCATATACTTCCTCTCTGGTCATCTCTTTCTCCTCCATTCTCTTGGTTCATGATGGTACGCGTCGGTCATCATTTGTCATTTCCCGCCGGTATCCGCCGGCTCTTCTTCTGCCCTCTGCACCGGTTCTCTTACGCCTGCCCCTGCTCCCGCAAACTTCCAAAGCCTTGTCCGTTACCGTTTCAGCACCAGCACTTTCATCTTTGCCCTGGATACCTTTTTTCCCTGCCCGTTTCTGATCTCAACCTTCAGCCGGATCAGGCCCAGCGCCTCATCCTTGTCCGTGACTTCCCCCGTCACCTGCAGAGTGTCCCCCACAAACACCGGATTCATGAAGCACACTTCCTCCAGACTGTGAATCAGGCTGTATTTTCCCGGGAGATACATACCCGCCATAGCGGAATAAAGGGAAGCCGTCAGCATGCCGTAGCAGACATGGCCATTGAAACGCCCGCCTCCCGCCTGTCCGGCATATTCGTCATCCCAGTGCAGCGGATTGTCATCCCCGGAGATCTTCCGGAACATCTCTTCCATTTCCCGCGTTATGGTTCTCTCAAAAGATGCTTTCATTCCCACAGCGATCTCGGACAGCGTATATTCATTCATCACCTGTGATCTCCCTGATTGTCCTGTAAATCACTTCCGCATCCAGACCATTTTCCGCCCGGACGCTTTTCAGCGTTCCGTATCCTGCGGCAAAGCAGTCCCCCAGTCCTATCCTGTACAGTTTGCTGCCGCTTCCCTCCTGCGCCAGGATTTCCGCCAGAATGCTGCCCAGCCCTCCGTAAACCGAATGCTCCTCCACGGAAAAAAGGATGCGGGACCGGGCGGCCATCTCCAGCAGATTTTCCCGGTCAAAAGGCTTTATGGAAGTCACATTCACCAGGTTCACTTCCAGCCCCTCCCGGGAAAGCCGCTGAACCGCGTCATGGACTTCTTCCAGGATACTGCCGGTCACAAAAACAGTGACATCTCCGTCATTTTTTAAAATATCATTTTTACCGGCTGTCATAACAAATCCTTCCGGATAAAATTCCTTTTCATGATTCATGCCGATGCGGATGTAAACCGGTCCCGGAATGCTGTACGCAGCAGCGGCAGCGGCCGCTGTCTGCCTGGGTGTTGCAGGTGACAGAATTGTCAGGTTCGGTATGGCCCTGAGCACCGCCACGTCTTCCGTGGTATGATGGGTGGGTCCCAGGGAACTCCAGGCCAGTCCGCTTCCCATCCCCACAATCTTTACATTCAGGTTCTGAAAACAAATGTCATCCCGGATAAATTCCAGGGAACGGTAGGCCAGGAAAGCCCCCGCCGTATATACGAAAGGAGTCTTGCCCGCCGCGGCCATCCCAGCCGCCGCAGCCACCATATTTTCCTCGCTGATTCCGAAATTATAGATCTGCCCCGGAAAATTGCGCCGGAACATCTCGTCATATCCCGTGCCGCTGTCTGCCAGAATATGAATCACATTTCTGTCCTGCTGTGCCAGTTCCATAAGTTTTCCGATATAAGCACTCTGCATATCCTACTCCATTTCTTCCTCACGGACGCCCAGCTCCTCCAGAAACACCTTCATTTCTTTCTTCCCCCGGGGCAGTTTGAAATGCCAGTTGGGATTGTTCTCCATGATGGAGACGCCCTTTCCCTTCACTGTGTGCGCAATCACCAGTCGGGGTTTCCCTTTTTCATTTTCTTTTGACAGACAGTCCCGAATGGCGTCAATGTCATGTCCGTCTATCTCCTCCACGGACCAGCCGAAAGAAGTCCATTTTTCCTGCCATTTGGGTTCTCCTATGGTATTTTTCACCGAATCCATCTTCTGTATCTCATTACAGTCCAGAATCGCCACCAGATTATCCAGTCCGAAGGCTGCAGATGTCATGGCCGCCTCCCAGACCGTACCTTCCTCGCATTCCCCATCCCCCAGCAGCACGAAAACCCTTGCACTGTTTCCGTCTGCCTTTAGGGCCATGGCCATGCCCTCCCCGAAGGGCAGCCCGTGTCCCAGGGAGCCGGTGGTAGCCTCCACCCGGGCGCTGTCCCGCATACAGGGCTCTCCCCCTATGGCGCCGCCGGGTTTTAAGTATGACGCAAAATCTTCTTCCGTCATAAGTCCGGCTTCCGTCATCACGGCATACAGCGCAAGGCCCGCATGTCCCTTGCTCAGGACAAAGCGGTCCCTCCCCGCCCACCCGGGGTCGGCGGCATCCAGCTTCAGCACGCCTTTCCCGTAGAGGACATAGAGAATTTCCAGGCAGGAGTAGCAGGACGCCAGATGCGCCATCCCGCCTTTGTATCCGGTCAGGAAAATCTTTTTCCGCAATTCCTTTAATTTCACTTCATCTGTCATGACTGCCTCCCATTCCCCTGGTCGAAGGCCCTTTCACGAAATGCCCTCATCCGGGTCTATCCCGATTCCGCCGCAGTAAGGTATGGCCCTGATCCGGTCCATCTCTTCTTTTGTGAGGCTGAAATCAAAAATATCCCTGTTTTCCTTCAGCCTCCCGGGATTTACCGTCTTGGGAATCACGGCAAATCCTTTCTGCACCGCATACCGCAGGCAGATCTGCGCCGGCTGCTTCCCCTTCTCCCGGGCCAGGCCGCAAAGTACTTCATTCTGCAGAATCTGTCCGTTTCCCAGCGGGCTGCTGGCCTCCACGCAGATATTTTCCCGCGCACAGTAAGCGGTCAGTTCCGCCCTCTCCATGCCGGGGTGAAATTCTATCTGATTCACCATGGGAAAAACTTCCGCGGTCTTTTTCAGCTCTTCCAGATAATGCACTTCGAAATTACACACACCGATGGCGCGGACCAGCCCTTCCCGGTAGAGGGATTCCATGCCCCTCCAGGTGTCCGCGTTCTGTTCCCTCCAGTCGGCGCATGTCCCGGCCGGTGCGGGCCAGTGAATCAGATACAGATCCAGGTAATCCGTTTTCAGCTTTTTCAGGGACGCCCTGCAGGCTTCCCTGGTCTTTTCGTATCCCCGGCAGGTATTCCACACTTTATCGGAAAAGAACCATTCCTTCCGGTCAGTCCCCAGCTCGCTGACCGCCCTGCCGATCTGCCGTTCATTGCTGTACGCCGCAGCGGTATCCAGCATTCGGTACCCCTGGCTGTATGCTTCTTTTATCAGTTCCAGCAGAATATCCCTGTCACTGATCTGCCAGGTTCCCATCCCTATCCGGGGCATCCGTACCCCGTTTGCCAGTTTTATCTGTTCCATTGACCTCTATGACCTTATTCCGGTTTTCATAATTTTCCGGGATGCAGTATTCCCATGTAGTATTTCCTTCCGCATCCTCCGCAATTCTGGTAAAGCCCTGCAGTTCATAAAAATTCTTCACCATGGCGTTTTTCGCCGTGGGATAATAATACCCGTAAATCCTGCGGATCCCTGCCGACCTGCACTTCTCCACCAGCTGGTCCATCATGGCGTATTCCATGTCACGCTTCAGCACCCGGCAGCTCATAAGCCACAGTTCCATGTGGAGCTCGTCCCTGTCCTCCCCGGCAATTTTCCCGATGAGGGTGCTGACCACTCCGTTGTCCCCGAACTTGTCTCCCAGTTTTCCGTACAGTGTAATGTGGTCCCTGTCTTTCGCCACTGATTCTATTTCACTCTGGCTGTAACGCTTCGTGGTCAGGTTAAACTGATTGCTCTTGTTGGTCAGCTGGGCAATCCGGGACATGTAGGCCGGGACAAAGCCCTGAATCTCCCCCTTCATCTCCAGGGACTTCAGATACTCCCCATAGTCTTCAAAAGCCGCCTGGAGCCTGTCTCTCTCCGCATTTTCCCGATACATCTGATTCCGCTTCAAATCGTCCCCGGAGAGCGTTGTGGTCTCAAAAAAGCCGGACCTGTCCAGAATCCGCACATAATGCTCCACGCCTTCTATCTCCGGCACTGCCGTCCCCTGCATCTGGTCCCTGATTATGGCCCGTTCGGCCGGATTGTCGTCCACAAAGACAAAACTTTCCGGCAGAAGGGACAATTTCTGTGCCGTGCGGGCCAGGTTGGCGCTCTTGGGATCCCAGTTTGCCTGAATGTCCGCAAAGTCTTCCGGTTTCAGCACACTGTCCGGACGGTTCAGTCCCCCAAGCGCGTTCTCCCGGTCATTTTTGGAATTAATGGTCAGCACCACTCCCAGCTGCCTGTGAAGCCTGATATACTCCTGAAACTCGCTGTAAGTCTGGGCCAGGGAAGTCTCCTGCCCGATTTCGATATTGTCCGCGCCGTCATCCCCTATCACACCTCCCCACAGGGTATTGTCCAGGTCCAGATTCAGCGCTTTCTTGTTTTTCCCATAGACTGACTTCACAATATTGGCTACATTGAAAGAAAGATAGGGAATGGCAGGAACGGCCACCGCATACTTATACATATGGTAATAAAAAGGATCCGACCATTTCTCCAGCCCGTATGAGGCCGAAAGATAATTGATATCGCAGATGTAAAAATTCTCATGGTTCTGGGCATAGTCGTAAAACCGGCAATTCAGGCGTGTCACAAAGTTCACCCTGCCATGCATGTCACTGGCATCCTTATTCCCCATGAGCCGGAAATAGGGATATTCAAAATTATTCTGGATCACCGGACACCGGTAGACCTTTTCAAGGCGCGCCCACAGCCCCTCAAACTTGCCGGAAACCGCCTCCAGCTTGTTCTCCACCGTCTCTTTGTCATCTCCCGGTTCCGGAAATGCATGGATATTCCGTATAGAAGTACATATATAGATCAAGTCCGGCCCGAAGGCCTCCAGCTCCGGATTCGGAAACATACCGTCCTGATAATACTGGTCAAATTCCGACTCATAAAACACCGGCGCAATTCCCTGATTCAGCAGAAACAATTCCAGCATCAGCCTTATATCATTGGTGGTAACGCCTCCCAGTATGGCAATCTTCTTCTCCATGCGGCTTGTGCCGGTCTCTGCCAGCAGGGTCTTCCGGATACTTTTCTTCTTCTTCAGTAAATATTCCGGGTCAAATGGATACATTAATTCTTCCATCACATGTCACTCCCTGCTCATTTTATTTTTTCCGGAAACAAATTCTTTACTCTAAAAATGCACAAAATTCAGGTATTTATTGTACACCTTTCCCGGAGTTTTGTCTATACCTTCCGCACTTTTGACCATAATTTGTCACCTGCCGCGCAGCGGTTCAGCCCGGGCCCGTTCCTTATATGTTCTGGCTGCTCTTCATGATGCACTGCTGAATCCGAATCAGAAAAATCAGAAGCTCCGTAAGCTGAAAGCGCATGGTTCCGGCCAGAATCACTCTCAGGAACGGCAGTTTTCCCCAGGGATACGCTCTTAAGACTTCCTGCAGCCTATCATTTGCCAGCATCCGCCTGACAGATTTCCGCATGGGATGCCTTCTGTCCACATGGTCATGGTACAGCACTTCCTGGGTGATATCATATGCAATTCTCATGATCAGGAACCGATACAAGTACAGGATATACTCGTTTCCGGTAAAGATTTCCCCAAACCGCTTTTCCAGAACCTCATATAAGCGGATTTCCTTTTCAAGCCAGTCATTCCGGTATCCCTTGGAAAGTGATCCTGCACGGCCGCATTCATAATGATAAGAGACATCCGCAATAACTACAGCCCTGTGGGCATATCTCAGAAAATCAACATTAAATATAATATCCTCGGATATACACTCCCTCTCTGAGACAAACCTGACATCATGATCCATGAGAAGCTGCCGCCGGTACATTCTTGCCCAGACAGACTGTCCGTAGACACAGTCCAGCGGATGGCAGGGCGGCGAACTGACGGAGCCCAGCAGCAGCTTTTCCACATCCTTCTTTGACAGGAATAATTCCTCCTTCTCCACACCGGGAAAAGCACATGTCGTCTGGTCAGAATAGACCATTGTACATCCTGCCACGGCGCAGTCCGCCGCATTCCGGGTCACTGCCTCATACAGATTCTTCAGCAAATCAGGCCCCAGGTAGTCATCCGAATCACAAAACACAATATACCTGCCACCTGCGGCCTCCAGTCCACGATTTCTGGCAAGGCCTGCCCCCATATTTGTCTGGTGTATCACGGTGATTTTCTCCCACCGGTCTGCATATTCATCGCAGATTTCCGAAGAGCCATCCTCCGAGCCGTCATCCACCAGGATCAGTTCAAAATCCTCAAAGCTCTGATGCAAAACAGACTCTATGCACCGTGCCAGATATGGCTTTACATTGTATACAGGGATAATAACGCTTACGCTGGATTCCACTCCTTCTACCGTCCCCTTCTGTTTTATTTTTCATATATTCTGGCTGCTATGCCGGAAAAACTGCCGGATCCGTATGGCCCAGATCAGAGGTTCCACCAGCCGGAAACGCATCAGTCCGGCCAGAAGCATTCTCTGAAACGACAGCTTCCACCATGGGTATGCGCAAATGACTTTCCGGAATTCTTCCCGGGCAAGGATTGCCTTGACAGATGCCCGCATGGGGTAAGACTTGTCCTTATGGTCATGATACAGAACTTCCTGTACAATATCAAACGCGATTCTCATAATCAGGGACCGCTGCAGATACAATGTATATTCCTCTGGTTCAAACCGTTCTCTCAGCTTCTCCTCCATATACTCTTTCAGCCGGATATCCTGCTGGCTCCGGTCAGTCCGGTGTATCTTGGAAACAGATTTCACATTGGCGCAGTTATAGTAATAAGAGACATCCGGAATTGCCACGGCACATTTTGCATACCGGAAAAAGTCAAGATGGAACACCAAATCCTCCGCGATATACACTCTCTCCGAGACAAACCTGATATGATTTTCCATAAGCACCTGTCTTTTATATATCTTGGACCACACCGCCTGTCCATATGGCACATCCTGCCTGCTGTCCGGCAATGCCCCAAAGCAGTTAAACATCAGTTCCTGTATTTCTTTTTCCGTAAACAGTCTGTTTTCTTTCACACAGGGACAAGCATGCAGCTTGCCGTCAAGATAAATCAGGGTATATCCGGCAATGGCACAATCCGCCTGATTCTCTTCAATGGCTTTGTACAGATTCAGAAGATGATCATCCCCCAGATAATCGTCCGCATCCACAAAAACAATATATTTCCCCACAGCCGCCTCTATCCCATCATTGCGCGCACATCCAAGACCTGCGTTCTTTTTGTGAATGACCTTAATATTGGCATGTGCCGCCCCATAGCTGTCACACAGCGCTCCGGACCCATCATCTGACCCATCGTCTACCAAAATCAGTTCATACTCCTGAAAAGACTGGCAAAGAATGGATTCCACACAGCGTTCCAGGTATTTCATTGCATCATATACAGGTATGACAATGCTAATTAAAATCTCCACTCTCTGCTCCTCTCTCTTGTTTTCTCCACTGGGCCGGACCCCTCCCCTGTCCGGCCATGCCTCACCGTTTAAACATGGCATCCCAGATTGCCCTGCAATATTTGCCCTTTCCGTATTTGACCTTGCCATACATCCTGCCAGGCCTTGACCCATGTTACTTCATCCGCTATACTTTAACTTACAAAGTCCGTATAAGTCAGCGGCCGCCTGCGCCGCGTTTTTACATACTAAACTCCCATGCATTCCAATGCACCACCATCAATAAAAGTCGGGAGTTTAGCTGATGCACACAACCTGCATAGAATATGCAGGTTGGCGCACAGCTGTCTCGCAAAACCATAAAGCAACATGGTTTTGACTTCGCGGTAACGGAATGGCATAGGAACTTTTACAGTAAACCCATGCCGGCAGCCCCTTGTTTTGCAAAATTGTCCCCTCTTTCTGCCGGCAGGAAAGGATATCCATGCAGCCTCTCATTTCCGTCATTGTCCCTGTATACAACTCCCGGGAATATCTTCCGGACTGTATCCGGTCTGTGCTGGCACAGACCTTCAGCCGCTTCGAGCTTCTCCTGATTGACGATGGCTCATGGGATGACAGCCGGGCCTTCTGTGAAAAAATGCAGGAGACAGATTCCCGTCTCCGGTATCTGCCAAAAGAGCACTCCGGCGTGGCGGCAGCCAGAAACGCCGGAATCACGGCCGCCTGCGGCACTTACCTGTTCTTTCTGGACAGTGATGACATGATTCATCCCCGGCTGCTGGAAACGCTGTTTCTTTTACTGGAAAAGCATGGCTGCGCAATGGCAACCGAAGCGTTTCTTTATGAATCCCGCGTGACAGGCCTGTCCCCGCAGTGGAGTGCTGTCCCCGAAACCGGCGACAATATCTCTACCCTGCTGCCCGGCAATAAAGCGCTGGACTGTTTTATCAGCGAGAAACCCATAAAGGGACTGGGAGGCATCGGCGGTTATATGATACGCCGCAGCATCATGCAGTCTATTTTGTTTGATACTGCGCTGACTCTGGGGGAAGACACCAAATTCCTGTATCAGCTGCTCTCGGAAGGAGCCGATCTGATTGTACTGAACCAAAACTGGTATTGCTACAGAACACACGGCGGGCAGTCCAGCCGGATTTCCTCTGCCGGCGCCTGGCAGAGTATCCACGCCTGCCAGACCTATATCCGTGACCGGGAGCTGGCAGCCGGCAGAATACAAAATGCCCTGGTCCGGGAAGGCATGCTTCTCACTTCCATGGCTGCATGGTATGCCCAAAGCCGCCGGTTCCATAACCAGGACTGCAGGGAATATCTGGAGCAGCTGGCCCGGGGGGAATGCCGCTGGATACATTTTTCCCGGGTGGCATT
>CAJTLR010000010.1:0-25297 GCA_910577185.1 uncultured Acetatifactor sp. | reverse complement strand
CCCCCGCCGTATCCCGCCGCTCTACCGGCTTGTCCATGTCCTATGGTTGTGGCTGGAAAAACTATCTGGTTGAAAGCTTCCGGTAATCTATTTTTTGTGTAATATTTTTCGGTAGACAGGATATATTTTTTCTTTCACCCAGTCGTTCACAAAAAAATGCCATATGAATTCCTTTAGGGCCATACTTACCTGCCCTTCTCCATATTTGTTCAGGCTGCGCATGGCGGCAAACGCAGGCCTGATATGACCGTATTTTATCGAAATCTGATAGCGCCGCCTCTCCTTCCAGCAGATAATCCGGTCTTGGGAGGCCTGGTCCTCCATGCGGCAGATTCGGGCAATATCGTCCACCAGCGCTTCATAGTCCCGGTATTTCTTTTCTTCTTCGTCCCGCGTCAGCTTCCTTCTGGAATGGCTCCCTTCCCGCTTGGCCACTCCATAGAGTTCCTCCGGAATGGTCGGACATTTATGATAAAACAGAAACGGCAGAAGCATCTGGAAATTCTGGCCCACGTCATATTCCGGGATCTGCCTCTCCCGGTAGATTTCAAAAAACTTCCGGGTTTTCAGCATATAGCAGCCACAGCACACAAAAGTCCTGGCCTCCAGAATCTCCCAGAACAAATCTTTTTGGGACAAATCTCCCTGCCGCTCGTCCCTCTGATTGCTTACCTCCCCGGTGGCGGCATCAAAATAATAAGCCAGCGACCTGACACAGCTATATTCCGGATGTCCCTGCAGAAAATCCACTCTTTTTTTCACGGACTCCGGTTCCAGCACATCATCACTGTCAGGCCAGATCAGGTATTCTCCCGTCACATAGGGCAATCCCCTGTTGATTGCGGCAGAAGCATTCCTGTGTTCTCCCCGGACAATGCGGTAGCCATACCCCCTGGCGGCAAATTTTTCCCGATAGCTCTCTGCCACAGCCAGCGTCCCATCTGTCGAACCATCGTCTGACAAAATCAGTTCCATTCGGGAATAAGTCTGGCGCAGAACGGAGTCCAGCATCCCGGACAAGTGAAGCGCCCCATTGTAGACCGGAGTGACAACGGAGACCAATCCAGTCTGAAATACACAGTCTTTCCGGCTCATATGTCAATTCACCTCATTTATATTTTTCGGCTGAAATCCTTCATTCTTTACGGATACAGTCTTCCTTTATCAATACTCTGTCTTCTTTTTCACTCCCGGCTTTCCTCCCTGCCGCCATGCTGCCCGGTGACATTTTCAAGGAGAAAGGCTTTTGCTTCCCGGACTTTTTCCTCCGTCTTTCTCTCCACGTCCTTCCAGTCCACAAACGCATCAATATCGGCGCCATGTCCGCATAATCGGTCCCCGAGACCGTGAATCTGCAGAATATTCCGGATCCTGGTCCCTCTGCTGCTATGTACAAAAGCCAGAAATTTTTTCCGGAAAATGATGGAAAACGCAACCACATGAAACGAATTGGATACCACATAATCCGCTTCATCAATATAGCCCAGGAATTCTGCCGGGCCCGCCGTAAAATCCACTTCAAATCCGGCTTCTGCCGTCAGCCAGCTCGTGCACAGTTCTATGACCGCCAGTCCCTTCTCACGGGACAGCTTTTGGACATATTCTGCTAAATCCCGGTTTCTCTCCGTGATATAAACCAGAATATAATGTTTCCTCCCCGGCTTTTTTTCTATCTTCCGGAAAGCGTCTCTTCCCGGGAGAAATACCGGATCCAGAACAGCCGTCACATCTCTTTCATAAAATCTTTTCAGATATGGGATTGCCGCCTCTTCCCGCAGGGAAACCACATCCAGGTATTGTATCAGGCGTGAAAACTCTTCGTCATACCGGGATCCAAGCCCTGTGCCGCCCATACTCGCCCCATACGCAATAACCCTTTTCTTTTTCCTGTTCCGGAAAGCGCCAAAATAAACCTCCCGCAGTCCGCAGGTAATTTCAGGGTTCCAGATTTGGTCACTGCCCACGATATAATACGTATACGGAAGATATTTCATCCCTCCCGGAAACAATATCTTATGCCGCTTCCTGTCAATCAGGTAATTTTCTCTGAACTTTCTCATATGGAAGCGCCGTTTCCGGAAAATCCCCCATCTCTCCAGATTTGTCTTCATTCCTCCCAAAGCATCCCGGAGAATCCATCCGTACCATTTTCTCCCTGTTTTATCCTCCCGGGGCGTATAGGGAATGAACCAGTGCCTTCCCGTCATGAAAAAAGGTTCATAACGGATCACTTCCGCCTGCATCCCCTTGTCACACAAATATTTTTTTAGTCCATACGCCTGAAGCATGGCGCCGAAATTATCCGCGCAGTGAAATGTCAGGATTCCTATATCCGCATTATTTTCTTCCATTCCGAATGGCCTCCTTCCATTTCCACAGTCTGATATCCATGCGGTCCAGCAGAACGGATACCGGATAACACACAAAACAGCAGCCCAACAGAAATCTTCTGCTGAACCCAAGCGACCGGTATAGGGGGCTTTTTCTCTCCCCGGCAGCAATTTCCCTTAATTCTTCACAGCCCTTTTCGTCTCTTTGCTTTCTGCAGTTTGCATATTGCTGTCTGATCCGGGCTATTAAGCGCTCTTCCCATCTCAGCGCAAACCTATAGTCCCCCTCCTGATACTCACTGTCTCTTATCATCATGTGGCATACAAAACATTGCCCGTGCAAACATCTGTTCGCAACATGACTTGCACTTTCCGGATCCATACGGTAATAGTACCAGGCGCAGGGGGAGTATGCCGTCCGCAGCTGCTTACGGAACATCCGGTACATAAATAAGGTATCCTCCCCAATGGCCAGGCCTTCCTCAAATCTTAACTTCCCGATACAGGCTCTGCTGATCAGTCCGCAGATCCCCGACAATTCTTTGGTATAGGTTATATGAAACCATTCCTCTGCCCCGGCGCCTTCCGCGGTGAGCCAGCCGGGTCTCTCATCCTCCGCCGATACGCTGTCCATCGTGTCCTCCAGCAGAAGGCTGTCCATTCTGGCGCAATCACAAAAGACCATCCGGGCCCGCTGTGTCTGCACCTGCCCCATCATCTCCTCCAGCAGAAGCGGATGAATTGCGTCATCACTGTCCAGGAAAAAAATATATTCTCCTGAGGCAATATCCAGCCCGTAATTCCGCGCCCGGGAAACACCGCCGTTTTCCTGTCTGTAAAGCCGGACACGGCTGTCTGCCAGGCTGAATTGTCTGCAGATCCCGGGACTGCCGTCAGTGGACCCGTCATCTATCACCAGAATTTCCAGATTCCGGTAGGTCTGCCCGATTACAGACCGAATACACTGCCTGATGTAAGATTCCGCATTGTACATGGGAATGATCACTGATATCTTACACATAAAAATTTCCTCTCCTGTCTGCACCCCTGGTTCTCCCCCCATTATTTCACCCGCAGAATTTTCCTGTCCTCAATCTTATATATCACATCGCATTCGCTGGCCAGACTCATATGATGCGTCACCATAAGCAGGGTTTTGTTTCCTCTGATATGCCGGATGGAATCAATGACGGCCTTTTCCGTCTCCATGTCCAGGGCTGCGGTGGCCTCATCCATAACCAGAATACTGAAATCCTTATAAAGTGCCCTTGCCAGGGCAATCCTCTGGCGCTGTCCTCCCGAGACCACGGTTCCGCTCTCGCCAATCACGGTATGGACGCCATGTGGCATTTTTACCACATCTTCCCAGATCTGGGCGCATTTCAGGCATTCCATCACACGTTCATCATCAATTCCCGCCTCCTCCTCAAAAAAGGCCACATTATTCCGGACTGTCTCCCCGTTCAGAAACACCGTCTGGGGAATATAGCTCACCAGTCCCCCCATATCCGCCCTGCAGGGGCCATCCCCATCCCTGCCGGTTACAATATCATAATCATCAAAAAATACATGGCCTTCCCAGGGCTTCAGCAATCCCAGCAGCAGGTCCACAAAAGTAGTTTTTCCCGCTCCCGATGCCCCGATAACGGCAATGGAACAGCCGGGCGGAATATCTACGGATACGTCTTCAAATATTTTCATGTTCTCCCGGTACCCAAAAGTCAGGTTCCGGACGGAAATACCCTTTTGAAAGGTAAGGTTCTTCAGACGCAGACTTTCTTTTCGCCTTTCCGCCGCCCTGATCTCCTCATACCTTGCCACACATTCCTTCAACGCGGCGTAAGGTTTCCGGGCAAATTCTATATTGTGCAGTCCCAGTATGACATTGTATGCCATGGGCAGCATTCTGGCCAGGGCCGTAATATATACTGTCACCGGGGCCAGAACCGCCGTCAGGTCTGACCGGAACAACAGGATGACCGCAAGAATCATAAACAGTGCTGCCATAACAGAATTCTGCAGGATAATGCTGATACTGCTGCTTTTATATTTAAACTCCCCCTGTATTTTCGCATACTTCCGGCTGGCTTCCCTGTATTTTTCCAGGACAAAGGAAGCCCTGTCGTCTATCTTCATCTCCTTGAAAGAACCATACGCAATGGATATCCGTGAATTTGCCCTGATAGAATACTCCCGGCTCTTTTCCCCATAAGCCGTCATCCTTGCCCGTGTGCGGGAATAAATCCACCACATGAGCACTGCCAGCGCAGCACTGCTTCCTGCCCCCGCCCATTTTGAAACATAAACAAGAATGAGGGCATATCCCGCCAGAGTGATGCCATTCACGAATACACTGATACAGCCCTCAATAATCTGAATGCAGCCTGTGGTGTCCTGGCGCACCATGGTCATGGCCTGCATGGCACTCTTTCCATTGTGTTCCGTCAAATCCTCCCTGACCAGTGTCTCATAGATTTTCATGGACAGCTTCTGTGCGCCGTCATAGACAAGACGGCTGGAAACTTTGTTTTTATACAGTTCGAAAACGCATTTCAGGAAAGAAAGCCCTGTCATACATATTGTGACGGCAACCAGCCCCTCCGAGGCCTGATTTTCACGGACAGCCCTGTTGATAATATAAATCAGCACCGAAAAACTGAAAATATCCACAACCGGGCTGACCAGACTGAGGACAGTGTATACTTTGCATATTTTTCTTTCTTCCGGTTCCAGTATCCCGGTCAGATAACGAAACATTTCCAGCATAGCCGCGTCCTCCGATTCCTTTTCAGGCATGATTCAAAAAATCCACATAATCAAAATCGTCCAGATAGCGCCGCTTCCGGAACTGATTTTTATAGGAAATCAGCACCCCCAGCTCCTCTTTCTCCTCGAATCCCCTGATGTAATAAGCAGACGAAAATTCCGGATATTCCACATGGGTAAAAATCACTTTATTTTTATAAGGCAGACAGTCAAAGCGACGGATGGTTTCGTAGGTACAGCCATCCTTTTCGGTTCCCACAAGAAACAGATTATCCCAGTTAATCCGTTTTTTTCTTTCCTCCCATTTCCGGACCCCTTCCTCAAAACTGTCGTAATGAATAAAATTGATTCTCAGCGCTCCCAAAAGTCCTGCCGGGCAGGTTCCCGCCGGTGTCTCAATTTTCTCAAATTGCTGTTCCATGTACCAGGGCAGGTTCTCTGCCATCTCAACAAAATCGTTCATATCCATGGCAATATTGACTGTAGGAGATAAAAACGGAAGATTCATGTCATAATACATGAAACATCCGTTGCAGTTGGATGCGATAATCGTGAAATCCCGATTCTTCAGTCGGTGTCTTCTGCGCAGTTTATATATTTTCCATTCTATGTCTTTCACTCTGTTTAACATATGATGTCCCCCTGTTTTTCCATGATTCCGGCACTTTTATTTTCGTCTGAACCTTCCCGCATATTCCATACAGGATGCCAGTCCCCCAAACAATGACAAAAATACGGAGAAGGGCAGAATCCGATACGCGGCCATGTACAGCCCTCTCCTTTTTGCCCTGGCAGTGGGAGTCTGCAGTCTTGGCTGAAGAATCTCCTCCCTTTTGCAGGCAAACCAGGATAGTTCATCCTTTATCTCTCCCCAGACCGCCTCCGCCTTCTTTGTGTGAAGAATCACCACGGAAGTCCCAAAGCCATCGTCCATATCCGGTCTCACTTTCCCGATTCCCCAGAAATCACCTATGGTAAAATCGCTTTCCCTGTCCGTGGTACAGTATCTGCAGGTATGGCAGGAGGGCCGCAGCATGTAATTCCCAAAATACATCCTGCAATAGATATCCCTGTCCAAAGGGTCCGTATATTCCGCTCCGGCAACGGTATAGGCCCGGCAATGGCCGTTATCTTTTTTTCTCTTGTCCCGGAACGAAAAATCCGTCATTTTTCCTTTGTGCTTCCGTTCCAGATATCTCACATAGGAATGCCAGATACCCGGGGATGGGACCCCATAGCAGATCAGGTCAGCCAGAAGCAGGTTCGGATAAGGTCTGTTTAAAAAAAGCTTCAGGGCATGTGTCTGGCAGGGTGTTCCGCAGAACAGTACCCGGCGTCCCTCCTTCAGCTGTCCTTCCACGCTGCGGTACATACCGTCCAGAGTGCTTTGGACATATTTTGTTTTCTTGATTTTATCCAGCTCTTCCATGCTCCGGGCTTCCCTGTGTACCACCCTCATCTCCTCATCATAGGCGGCTCCGCAGACGATTCCCTGATGCCGGAGCACATATTCTGCCAGAATCGGGAATATCCCTCCGGAAGAACTGGCATACCGGATCTGCCGGTCCCTGGCCTGTACGCCATAATAATGTCTGGCTGAAGCCAAATCCCCGCTTCCTGGAAAAGGTCCGGCTTCCGAAAATTTTTTTATAGGGCATACCTGTTCGCACCGTCCGCAGTTCAGACACTTATCCGGGTCGGCCTCCGGATAGCAGAATCCTTCCCCGTCCGGCGTCATGGCAATTGCACGGACCGGGCAGACATCGGCGCAGGCCCCGCAGCCGCAGCATTCTTTTTTCTCCGAATATAAGTCCATACCCCTCCCCTTCCTGCCCTCTATTTGTACCGCCTGTTTTCTAAAGAACCGCCTTTAATATCTGGTTCCAGCTATTTACGATATTCTCCAGACGGAATTTATCTATCTGGGAGTGCGCATGTTTTGTGAACTCGGCGCGCAAGTCTTCGTCGTAAATAAGCAGTTTGAGCTTTTCTGCCATCTCTTCACAATCGAAAGGGGGTATCAGGTATCCGTTTATTCCGTCTTCAATGATTTCCTTAGGTCCTGTCTGGATATCAAAGCTGACACTGGGAATGCAGAGTGCTTTTGCTTCCAGCAGACACATGGGAAGCCCTTCCGACCGGGAAGTCATTACATAGATCTGGGATTTTTCCAGATAAGCATTCACGTCCTCCGTCCGCCCGGTCAAAATCATCCGTCCGGTCAGCTGATGTTTCTCAATGAACTTCTCCAGGAAAACAGATTCTTCCCCGGAACCTACCACCAGCCATTTCCAGTCCGGACACTGCTCCAAAACCCGCAGGGCCACTTCCGTCAGATAATCCGTTCCCTTTCTCCTAATCAGATGTCCCACCGTAATCAGCCACTTTTCCTTTTTGACATCAGGACGGCGGGCAGCCTCCTGGATGGGATTGTGAATCGTACATATGTTTTGATTCCGTCCCGTTTTCTTCATATATGTTTCTCTGTCTTCTTCTGTCAGTGTGACGATATAATCCGAACGCCGGACAGAGTACCTTAAGATCTGGCGTCTGTACCATGATCTCATTTCATACTTATAGTTAAAATGCTCCCATGAAATGATTTTTACATCCAGCTTCCGGACTGCCGGTATGGAAAGCACGTCAAGCACAATGTCTATGTCGATGAGCACGTCAATTTTCTGCTCTTCCACAAAGCGGCGGAGCTTTGGGATGATCTTGAGATATCCCGGGCCGGGCGTTATCCATCTGTCCCCAAGCGCATAATGTTTTATGTCGCTGTGGAGTTCAAAGAAAAGCGCCCCTGACTGTTCCACCAGGCTTAAAACCAGGATGCGGTACTTTCCCTGCCCGGCAAGGGCATTCGCAATCATGGTAGAAACCTTTTCCGTTCCGCCGCCTCTGGTAATATCGCCCGAAAAAAAACAGATATTTGTCATATTGATTGATCTCCATAATACCTGCCATGCCATTTTGCATATTGGCAGGCCCCTATACCCCTCCTGGAACCGTCTGTACCTATAAGCGGATAAATCCTTTCACCATGCGGACAATGCTCCGCAGACGCCAGCTTTTCATAAAAAGAAGCAGATTGACGATGCTGGGCAGAATAACACAGGCCAATATTGCCAGTATCAGTCGGGCAAAACTTCTCCCGTCATATATTCTGCCCACCACATGGAAAACGCCTATGGTTTCCATCGTTATCAGGACACCATACTGCACCATGTCCCCAATGTATTCCGCGCTGTTTTTCTGCAGATAATACCGGAAAAAGAAATATATCCTGCAGACAATCTGGGTTATGTAGGAGACTGACGTTCCCAGAAGAACCCCCGCTATCCCCATTGGCTTTACCAAAAGCAGGGAAGTCGCCAGGTTCGCCGCGGCATACAAAACCGAAATATTACGTTCTTTTTCAAACATGCCGCCTGCCAGCATCATCATGGATGTGGGAAGGCTCATGAGAAACAGACAAAAGTTGATCACACACAGCACCACAATCCCCGTACTGAGCCGATATTCTTCCGACAGCCAGAAGTCTGTGACAAACCGTGTGGTCAGTGACATCAGGCCGGCCGCACAGAACGCGGCCATCAGGAAAAAGAGAAAAGTGACCTGTCTGAGCACCTGGTAATCCTTTTCCTTATTCCCTTCCGTGAACATATTGCCGATGATGGGCTGGAAGGTATCGGATATGGCCAGCATGATATTCATGACGGACTGCATGATCATACTGTAGTTGACATACCGCCCCACCACGGCCACACTGATAAAACCGGAAATGATCAGACTGTCCGTGGATACCAGAAGCTTGGAGGAAAGTCTGGAAATAAACACATTTCTGACGTCGCCCAAAAGCCTTCTGGTGATGGACTTCTCCACCGGCACCTGCCTGTTCTTTTTCAGAAAAGAATATTTTTTATTTACATATATGTTAATCCATATATTGATTATCGCTTCTATGACGATATTCAGCGAAAGCGCCAGCACATAATGTTGCCAGACTTTCAAAATCACAATCATCATCCCATAGTTCAGAAGGTTCATAACCGTAGAGGCGATGCTGACAATATATTCTTTCTGATCCGCAATCAGGATAGACCGTTTATAGGAAAGCAGATAGGACAATACCGTCCGCGCCAGCCAAAGACAGTAGATCAGGCGCACATAGCCAATGGGAAAACGGTTTTCTTTCAGAAAAACATGCACAAAAGGCATGACACAGAGTCCTGTGGCAGTTATGACAAGTGCAAAGAGGCCATACGCTCTGCGGTACAGGTTCATCAGGGATGTAATCCTGGCTTCGTCGCGGACAGCCAGCGCTTCATAAAGATAGTATGCGATGGCCGAAGCGATCCCCAGCTCCGACACGGAGAGTATGGCGATAATATTGGAGATAACGCTGTTCATGCCCACCAGGTTTTCTCCCATGGTCATCACCACCACACGCTGGCTGAAAAAGCCGATTATGATTAACGCAAATTGGGAAAGTAAGCTAAAAAAGCTGTTCCGCAGTAGATTCTTTAAACGCATTTTTACCGGTCGCTTCCTTTTGGATTCTGTCATATACATAAATTCAAATAGCTTTTCTGCCGGGACTATGTTACAATATCCCCATGACACTGTTTCCACCCTTATGTACCATAGATTGGAATGATTCCCATGAGAATAAAAAAGCCTTTTCTGTTTTCGGTTCTGTTTCTGTTTGTCCTGTTGATTACAGGCGCAGTCTTTCTATACCCAAAACTTTGTTTTCCCTCCTATTTCCCGGCAGTTTATGCCGAATCGGCAAAAGAGCTGGAAAACCCTTACATCGGCTGGTACCCCATGTACGGATACCTCCTTTCGGATACCGCGTCCTTTGACCCCGGCCCGGTGGAAGCACTGCATTACGGTCCCGGACTGGCCCTGCTGGAAATCAATCTGCAAAACTACCGGCAGTCCCCGGTCAGCAGTACCGGTCTGCGGCAGCTGGAGGAAATCCTCACCGCCTGGCAGTCCAAAGGCCGGCAGCTGATTGTCCGCTTCCTCTATGACTGGGATGGCAGGGGCCTGGAGAGCGAGCCGGATGACATCTCCCTGATACTTATGCATATGACCCAGACTGCGGAGATCATAAACCGGTATACCGGCTGCGTCTATATCTTACAGGGTGTCTTTACCGGTTCCTGGGGAGAAATGCACGGCTCCCGTTACATGGATGAAGAAAGCCTGCTCACCCTCACAGACCGGCTGGACCAGGTCACGGATCCCTCCATCTTTCTGGCCGTACGTACACCGGAGCATTGGCGCGTCATCACAAGATCCCATACCCCCCTGGATGCCTCCCGGGCCTTTGACGGCTCCCTGGCGTCCCGCCTGAGCCTTTTTAACGACGGCATGCTGGGTTCGGACACAGATCTTGGCACCTATGGCGCCCTGGACAGCCTGGAACCCGGGCAATATTACGGGAAGCTTACCCGTCAGGCGGAAATCCGGTTTCAGAATTCCCTGTGCCGCTATGTGCCAAACGGCGGGGAAACCGTCATGGACAATCCTTTGAATGATTTTCCCTCCGCCGCCGCGGATCTGGCCCAAATGCATGTGTCCTATCTGAACCGGGACTATGACGGAGCCGTGCTGTCCAAATGGGAAGACAGCATTTACACCGGAAATTCTCCCTTTGACGGCATGAACGGCTATGATTACATTTCCAGGCATCTGGGGTACCGGTATGTCCTGCGTTCTTCCGGTCTGGTCATCCCGTCTCCCTTTGAAAAAACGGCCCGGCTGCACATTTCCCTGGAAAATGTGGGATTTTCCGGCTGCTACCGCGCTTTTGACGTATCCCTGGTTTTAAAAAGCACGGAACCCGGCAGGGAATATCTTCTGCCCGTACAGACCGACACCCGCCACTGGGCTTCCAAAACCAGCACACAGCTGGAGATTCCGCTGGAAATCCACAGTTATCCCCCGGGAACCTATGAAGTCTTCCTGCGGATAAACGATCCGGTGTCGGGCTTTGCAATTTTCCTGGCCAACGAGACAGACCGCTCCGGTGCCGATTTTTTTATCGGATCCTTATACATCCACAAATTCCCCAATCTGAATTCTTTCTTCGGCATTCCGGTTGGCAAATAAAATGTTCCTCCCGTCCGACCTTCTCTTCAGTTTCAGGTAAACCCTGCTTCCCGCCCCATATTTTCCTTTTGGGAAAAGTCCTGTGGGAAGCAGGATGGTTTCACCGCTTCTCCACTCCCTGGGATCGGTGTCCAGACGTCTGCCCACAACCTGGCCCTCCCCTGTCTCAGTCTCCAGAAAGCAGTCGGCTTCCTGGCACAAGTTTGCAAACCCGCAGTTCTCTATTCTGATACAGAGTTCTTTATGCTTTCCTTCTTCCACATCCCGGATTACAAAACGATATCCCAGATGCATCCCGATATAGTCATAGCCGCTGGCGCCCGCCCAGCAGCCCTCTTCCTCCACCGTTTCCTTTTTCCAATGCTCCAGCTGGTCCGGATGATATATGCTGTTCAGATAGCTTATATGCATCTTTCTCATTTCCGCCGCCGCTTTCAGCCATCCTTCGGGATGCGTATCCACAAGGGCTTCCCCGCCATTGGGCACAGACGCCAGATGCGACTTCTGCCAGGCAAGCTCCTCCTCCCTGTTTCCGGCGCCGTAAGTTCCCAGATCCGTTTCGGAGCCGAACATGCCATCGTTGAACAGCCCCAGCCTTTTCAACAGTCCCGCCCCGGCCCTGCCACTGTCCGCAATCCTGCGCCACTGGGCCGGTGTGCGCACTGCCAGAAAACATGCGCCCTTTGTGGTCCGGTACAATGTATTGACCAGTTCGCACAGACTGTTGTCGTCAAGAAATTTAGAACCGTGCATCTCTCCCCAGTTTCCCACGAAAATTCCCTGCATGACCAGAATGTCTTCCCCATATGCCCTGACGATTTCTCCCGCCTGTTCCATATGACGCTTTACCATGGACAGCGTGAGGGGTTCTTTTGTCATACCCTTTCCCTCCCTGTCATAGACGAAGCGGAGAATCATCTGCTTCTGATTCCGGCGGAAAAAGTCCAGAATCTGCGAGATATAACGAATCGCTTCCTTTGTCATTTCCCTAGCCCGGAAAGCGCCGATGTCAATCAGTACCAGCGCCAGCTGCTCCTCCCTGCAGGCATCATCCATCCAGATTTCCTCTTCCACGGATGAATTTTCCGGGAAAGGCCCTGCCACAAAGGTGTAGATATGATACCAGCCGCAGCCGGGATTGCCCAGCCGTGCCCTGCTCTCCATATATTCCGTTTTTTGAAAACAGACTGTATGCCTAAATCTTATTCGCACTTTTCAGCCCCGCCCCCAAATCCATTTTCAACAGCTTCACCTGTATCAATATGATAAACATGCTATAGATGACCCGGAGCATGTACCAGAACGGCTTCAGCCCCGAATGCATGCTTTTCCCCTCTGTTCTGATATGCATCACCGCCGGCACCTCCACTACCCTGAACTGGATCAGCATCATCTGAATCAGCATATTGGCATCCGGATACTTGTCGTCAAAATGATTGTATTTTGAATAATAGAGAAAGGCTTTTCTGCTCAGGCCCTGCAGCCCGGTAGTGGGATCCGATATCTCTTCCCCGGTTATGATGCGAATCATGCCGCGGAACAGGGAATAGACCAGCCGCTTGGGCAGCGATATGGGAAACGTGGCGCTGTCCTTGCGGAACCTTGCCCCCAGTACAATATCCGGGCACCGTCCTCCCTGCCCCGCTTCTTTCAGTTTCTGATAGATCACCGGAATATTGCACACATCATGCTGCCCATCCCCGTCCATCTGTATGACATATTTGTATCCCCGGCGGACCGCATATTTATATCCGGTCTGCAGTGCACATCCGTATCCCATGTTATAAGGCTGTGAAATCACGGGATACTGCATCTGCTTCACAATCCAGTTGGTGCTGTCTGTGGAGGCGTCATTGATCACAAGGACATCCGTCAAAGCGCCAAATTCCATCTGTTCCAGCTGTTCTAACTGTCCCAGAACTTTCTGGATATTTTTTTCTTCATTATAGGCCGGTATGATAATCAGCAATTCTTTTCTTTTCATCCCTGTCCCTCCGACTCGCTTATGTCAAAAGTTCCAGCAACAGCTGCAGCTCCTGTTCCCGTCCCTCGTATTTCCGTTCCGCCGCACTGCCCAGCGCTTTTCTCCCGGCATCATCTCCCAGCAGCGCCGTAATGCTGTCCGCAATGGCCTCCGGTGTCAGCCGGCACAGGATTCCGTCCTGTCCGTCCGCAATCTGCTCCCTGTTTCCGTTGCAGTCAGACGCAATGACGGCACAGCCCAGAATCTGCGCTTCCTGAATGGCGATGCTCTTTCCCTCAAACCTGGTTGTATGTATATAGAGATCTGCCTGTGCATAATAGGGAAACGGATTCTCCGTGTCTCCCAGCAGCACAAAGTCTTCTTTCAGTCCCAGCGCCGCGATTT
Organism: uncultured Acetatifactor sp.; assembly: GCA_910577185.1. Taxonomy (GTDB): domain Bacteria; phylum Bacillota; class Clostridia; order Lachnospirales; family Lachnospiraceae; genus Acetatifactor. The sequence goes on along the minus strand of CAJTLR010000010.1, from coordinate 11,710 downwards.
TTTTCTCCAGGGCTTTTCTCTGCCCGCCTTCTCCCAGCACATACCATCTGACCATCTGACCGGAATCCTTCAGGCGCTTCATGGCATCTATGGCAATGTCGTAGGCCTTCTGATAGGTGAGCCTGCCCACTGTCAGCAGCCTCATGCCCTCATACCCGTCGGAGAAGCCTCCCCCGGCCCGGGCCTTCCGCCGAATGGCTTCCTGATCCAGAATGTTGTGAAATACCCTGATCCTGGAAGCATACCGGGGATAGACGGCCAGAAAATGGCTTCTTGTTTCCTCCGAAACCGCAAAAATCCGGTGAAATTTATCCCAGCAGTCCCGGTCCATCTCTTTTGTATATCCGGCGCTCTCGTAATCGATATGGATAAACCCGCATTTTCTCACGGCCTTCACATGGTCGGCCACATAGTAGGCCGAAGCTCCCTCCAGCCAGGCCACTGCCAGGTCGAATGTCTCGTCAAAGCGCAGGGCCCCGTCTGACACCACACGCCACAGCAGCTTATCAGGCTGAAAATTTCCCCGCCTTTTCATCTCCCTGCAGACGGCTTTCATCTGGCGTAACTTGTGAAAACACCCCCCGTTTCGGAAAAAAGCCCTGCACACCGTCTTCCCCATTCCCCATTTCCCTTTCTGCGACAACACGGAATCAGGATGGAACACAGGGTTTAAAAGCCTTACACCGGCCGGCAGCTGCCCCACCAGTTCCCCCTGCCCCATAACGACATAAAGGGAAATTTCATGTCCACTGTTCTCCAGTCTCCTTAACAGCTCCAGCAGAGCCGTCTCTGCGCCGGCCCTTCCCAGCGTATTAACCACGAACAGTATCTTCTTCATATGCATCCTCCTGCATCCTGTTCAGTTCCTCCACCTCTGCCAGCATACGCTCACTTTCCTGGTTGAGAAGAGCCAGCTGCATGGCCAGCTCCCTGTTCTTCATGGTCAGCTGTGAAATCACCAGGCTGTTGTGCACCTCCGCAAACACAACCAGAATGGCCACACAGAAAAACGCAAGGCCCGTCCCCGGCGCCAGAAACCTGGTCCAGCTCGAAAACACGGGAATCGTTCCCACCAAAATCATCAGTATTCCGGCCAGCCCCCATATCACCGCATAATTCACGGTAAGTTTCTTGAGGGAATTCAGCCAGACACTGATGAAAATCAGCACGGCTCCCGATACAAATATTCCGATTCGTATGATATCGCTTTCCATCTCCCGTCTCTCCTTCCCATGTTATTTTGTCACGGACACACAGCCGGGCCGTGATGTTTTTTCCTGTCATTTCCCGGACACTGCTTCTTTGTCATATACTTTTGCAGGGGGTTTGGTCCCCATTCCCGGTTTCAGCAGCGACCCCCTGCAGAACACATGCGCATCCAGGCGTCTTTCTATGTGGCGCAGGCGGAAATATGCCATTGCCCATCCCACGAAAGCACCCAGCACCAGGCCGATGCCATACCACAGCTCCGGCAGACGCGCGGCAAAAATACTGCCCAGAAATGTCACCAGGCAAAACGCCAGTGATGTCAGAAAAACTCCCGCCAGATCATTAAAGTAGTACAGAAAAATAATCTCCGCATACATGATAAATACGATGAAATATCCCACTGTCAGGCAGGGATAAATTCTCAGGGTCAGATTGGAAATGCCGAACATGGGAAGAAATACAATGGCAATCAGGTACACCACTACCGTAATGATAAACTGGATCCGGGCCAGGTTCATCAGCTCGGCCGACAGCTGTCGGAACATTTCCTTTTTGGCATTATCAATATCCGCCCCTCTCCCTCCGATGACAGCTTCTGAGTAATTTTTATATCTGTCATGAAAATACATCTCCACTCTGGTAATGAAAATAACCGTGGCCGATATATTGGTGAACATGGCAAGGCAGGTGGCCATATCATAGGGCTGGTTACAGACAAAGGTTTTGACCACCACCAGCTTCCCGTCCGTATTCCAGAACGCAAAGTTATGGATATACAGTCCCAGAATATACAGAAAGTTCCCCAGCACCAGCTGCCAGTACTTTCCAAAATACCGGAGCACTGATTTATACCTGTTGCTGTTTTTGGTAAAATACCGCTTTACTACCGCCAGCTCCAGAAATGCCGTGAGAAAGAAACCTGTCATCAGGGCAAACAGCATACTCTCCCTGATTCCCCACCTCATAATAAATCTCAGGAACAGGGAAAATACGAAGGCCCACACCATTCCGGCAGAAAAAAACAGGGACAGCTTCTGGTAATCTTTTGAAATCGAAAGATAAATCATGGAATATAAAACCAGCACCAGGGCAATGTAACAGCAATATCCTGTAAAAGTGTAGAAAACATCCACCTTTCCCACAAAATGCTCCCAGAGGCAGAACGGAATTCCCACCAGGCTGCTCAGAAAAACATTCATAAAAAGCCCCAGATAATAGCAGGGACGGATATCCTCAAAGCGATCTTCGTAGATAACATCCGACATATACTTGGACAGCACGGAATTAAACGGAGAAGACGTCAGCATGGCAAAAATGAAGATGTACAGCATGGAGCAGGAAAACAGCTCTCTTTCCACAAGCCCCAGTGTCTCAAAATCCAGAAAATATTCCATCAGCATCACATTCAGAATCACCACCAGCATGGGCGTCAGTGTGGACATGGTACTGTAGGCAAACCCCACCAGATTGGTTGCAATTGTGTTTTTTGAAAAAATCTTATTGAGCTTTATGCCGATTCCTGCCATCTGCCTTATCCTTTCTCGCTTTATCGTTCTACCGGCGGATTTTCTTCCCAGGGAAGTCCCCTGCTCTCTGAAAAATCTTTGTAAATCTCCCAGTAATTTTCCCGCATCTGCCCTATACGGTATCCGGCCATCACTCTCCGGTAGCCGTTCTCCCCCATTGTCCGGCGCATCTTGTCGTTTCTGGCCATATCCAGCATCGCCTGGGCAATCTCCTCCACATTCATAATGTGGGTGACAATACCTGCCTCCCCGAAATCATCCTTCTCCCCGCAGATCAGTCCGCGGCAGTTTCCCACATCCGTGGCAATTACCGGTATGTGGGCCGCAAAACTTTCCAGAATGGTCAGGGGCTGGCCCTCACTGATACTTGTCAGGATGGTCATGTCCATCCTGCCCAGATAATCCCTCACATTGATTCTGCCGGTGAAAACCACATCTTCGCCCAGTTCCAGTGCTTCCGCCTGCTCGAAGCACTCCCTGGCATAGGCCTCGTCCTCGTCACAGGGTCCCATAATCCACAGTTTCAGCCGTGCGTCTCTTTCCCTGGCGAAGCTGAATGCCTGAATCAGGGTCTTCACATCCTTGATGGAAGTCACCCTCAGTATTGCGCCTATATTGATCCTTCCCGCACTCTCTTCTGCCTTGCCGGGAAGATTCTGCATAATGTCTGCCCTCACGCCGTTTGGCGTCACCATGGTTTTCTCCACGGGGCAGCCCAGTTCTACCTGCAGTTCCCTTGCATGCTCATACAGACTGGTAACCAGGTCTGCCCTCTCGTAGGCCAGGGCCGACATCTTCCGGAACTGTTCTATCCATATATTTTTAAAAGCTCCCTTCACCCACTCGGCGCGGAGCAGCTCTTCCTCCCGCTCCCTGGTATAGATGCCATGCTCCGAAATCAGCAGGCTTCCCCCGTTGAGAACCTTTCCCATGCTGCCCAGCACCCCTGCATAGCCTGTAGCCACACAGTGGTACAGATCTGCTTTGGGTATTTTCATCTTCAGGGTAAATAACAGCGGCAGGTACAAAGATCGCATGGTCCACAAAAAATCCGAAAACACCAGCTGGCTATATTTTAAATCATAGTATTCTCTCACAATCTTCATGAAATCTTCGCCCATCAGCAGCCTGTCAAGAGAAATCCCGCTGTTCTGGAACAGTTGAATCAGCACCTCCCAGTTCGTCTTCTGGTTCAGGACCAGACTTCTCATCGCCTGATATTCTTCTTTGTTCAGCCTGGCTTTACGCCATCCCTTTCTGTTCCAGTCCACATCCTGCAGATACAGTTCATGGACTTCCGTGACATTCTCCGGCAGCTGATACAGAAATTTCCCGCTTACGGACCGGTCGCTTACAATGGTCAGAAGAATAAACTCCTGTCTGGAGAAGGACCGGATGAACTCATGCACCCAGGTAGATACGCCTCCCGTCACATAGGGATAACATCCCTCCACTATCATGCAAATTTTCAATTGATTCCCCTTTCCGGATATATGTCTGGCCGTACACTTTACTTGTAAAATCTCGCATCTGCCGGCTCCATTGTGATGATCACTTCCCCGCCCTGCGCTTCTATCAGATAAGCGTCCTTTTCCAGCCGCCTCCAGCTTCCTCCTTCCAGCTCACCGATTGTCTCATTATGGGTTCTTAAAATAAACCAGCCGGAACCGGCGCCTTCGGATATTTGTATCCGGATCCTGTCCCCTTTCCTGTTGTCCCTGTAATCCATCGCAAAGAATTGGTGGATGCGCATGTCACATTCCGAAACCGTAGTTCTGTCAAACTCACGGAAGGTCTCCCCGATAGCGGCCACTGTGGTCCCGAAGTGCGGTGATATGTTTTCCCACGCATCTTCCTTCCCGTCCGGATATGCCACCCGCTCCATATCAAAGGACACATTCAGATAGCCCAGGGCTGTCTCCAGGCATTTCACCAGGAAATCCCCTTTATAGTTATACTCAAACCCTATATCAAAAGCCATCTGGCCGGTGACATGCTCCGACAGGAGCTGGATTATTTGTGTGTCACCCTCCCCGTAATTCCGCACCACCGTCACGACAGACGATAACACATCCGACTGCAGCGCCGTTTCGATCTCATCCCCGGAGAGATTTCCCGCATAAAAAGAAGCAAATTCATAGCCGCCCACCGCATCCATGACAAATCTGCCATCTTCTTCCAGCTTCTGTCCAACGGGGGTATCGGATACACACAGACCGGATAATCCCACCTCCGCCGATGCTTCACGGAATATTTTCAGAAAATAAGCCAGCTGCTCCGGATCCGGAAACGCGGCATCCGTATAATCAAACTGCGGTGTCAGCATACAAGTAGCCTTATATTCATATCTGTTCAGGACAGTGCTTATATTAGGCCACAGAACTTCCTGAAACACATCATTCAGGGACCAGCCGTAGAACCGCTCCATCCCCTCCCTGTTCTCATCGGCAAGGCCCGGATATCCTGCCAGGACCATATTCTGTGCATTTATCACCGGGTATATTTCATAGGAATACATCTCGGCCGACATTGCGGATAAAAGGCCTATGGCCTCTATTCCTTCCATATAGCCGCCGTTCACGGCAAACACATATGCCGTTCCAAAGCTTTTCCTCCAGATCAGAGCCGGATAATCCTCTGTGTCCACCGTGGGGTCCCCGGGGATACCTTTCATATATACTTTGGTTCCCGATGACAGCAGATACCAGGGAAAGACAGGGGCTCCCGCCCCATTGGTCTCACCGGGGAAAACAATCTCCCCTTCCTTCCCGGCTTCCTTTTCCCCTTCTTCCGGCAGATAGATGCTTTCTCCTCCCAGCAGAAAGCCCTCGTACAGATGCAGGCCCGCGGCAGCCGTCTCCCGCGCCTTCACCTTCCGGATCCCCAGCAGATTCCGAACCCGGTCATTGTCTTCTATCACGGACACATCCGGGAGACTGCTAAATACCAGATGTGTTCCCTGCTCCACGCACGCTGCCAGAAAGTCGGTCTCCCCGGGTTCTCCCCAGTCCACACATTTGGAATCTATGATCAGCATCTCCGGCCATCCCGCATCTTCCTTCGCCCCTGCATAAGCGGAAAGTGTGGCGTATTCTGTCATTTTACGTCTGGAATACATCACCCATTCCCTGACCGCCCTGCCATAAATACCCTCCCCGTCCCCTATCAGAACCACCATGTCGCGAGAGGCATATAGGTTTCCTCCCCCGTCATGATCTGTCCCATCCTGTGCCGCTTCTTCCGAAGTATCATTTCCCGGTATATATAAATGAATCCGGGACGGATAGTTCTCCGCAGTCTCTGTATAAGTATTTACAGTATAATCGTTCCACCAGTCCTTCAGATTATTTGTGCCCATGCACAAAAAGAACAGGACAGCCATCAATGTGACAATCGAAAAAAAGTTCCGGCGTGATATCATCTTATCCTCCCCCGATCCTCCGATACAGGTTCCGGTAATCATCCGGTTCCGTTATATCCATAGTCTATTGCAAAATTATACAGACTGTATTCATTCTGCCGCACACGGTAACAGACAAAATCCTCCGACTCATAATACACTTCCATTTCATTGGGATACAGCCTCCGAAAAGCCTGTGCCCAGAAATACATGCGGGACATAACCACCCACCGGGCATCCTCTGCATATATGGATGATATCTCCCTGCCATCCGGCAGGGCTCTCCCCGCGCCCTCCCGGGATATCCTTCTGCCCAAATCCTTTTCTTCGGCAAAAATCGGCACCTTTTCCACAAAGAAATACACTGTTTTTGTGGGAACCGTGAGTACCGTATCGCTTTCCAGCTCCTCCATCCCCCTGAGAAAATCAATCAGTTCATAGTGATTTCCATAGTCCCTCATCATCTGTCTTTCATCATTGGCAGAGCAGATGGTCCAGGTCTCTCCGTCCTGGTTCTCCCGGAGAATATTGGACATACAGATAATTGCGTCATTGGTCTCCTGTGCACCCAGTTTCAGGGGCGTTTTCATTCCCGTCACCGCCACTGCCGCACAAACCCCTGCCAGTGCTGCAAGGGAACCCAGGTGAATCGCCTTTCTTTCCCGGAACAGCAGAAACACAATCCCATCCAGGGAAAGTCCCCATGCCAGGGCAAACCCGTATGCAACATAAATCGAGCATCTTGAAATTTCTATAAGCTGGGGAATCCCCCAGTCCGCATAGCTTTGCATCAGAATCATCAGCACCAGGAAAGTTCCCACCGAAACCAGAATCCCTCCGTACTCCGTCCTTCTTCCTATATACCACACGATACCCAGCAGCAAAACAGCCCCTGTGCTGCCCAGCAGAAACCATCCCGTTTCAGCGTTGTTACCCGCAACATAAATCTTTATCTTGTCTACAGTGGCCTGCAGCCTGTGCTCCAGGGACGAACCTGCCTTTTCCAAAAGATCCTCCGACATGCTTTCTGCCGTCTGTCCTGCTTCTTCCGTCTCCTCATCTTCCCCCTCTTCCGTGGACATGACTGACATCCCCCAGTACAGGGATCCCTGCAGGGGAGTTCCCATCATATATGCGGCTGCCATGGGAAGCACTGCCAGCAATACGCCGGCCATACCCGCCAGCATGATTCGTCTCAGGTAACGCCAGCGGAAACAGCGAAAGCAGAATCCCACCGCAATCCCTGCGCAGAACACTGCCGCCACAATGGCATCATAAAAGTGAACTGCCAGCGTCATGGAAACACTTATGGCAAACATGGTCAGGTTTCTGCCGAACCGGAAGAACCTCTTCTTACCTTTTTCTTCTGTCCGGCAGTCCGGATTCCGTTCCTGAAAAAAAGAAATTGCAAAATAAGCCGAAGGAAACAGGAACAGCATTCCAAATTCCTGGGGCAGGGAAGAGCCATACCGGGCATAGGTGCCGCTTGAGAAAAAGCCGCCTGCCAGATACAGAAACGTCCCCGCATAAGGGGCATACCTGGACTGGCATACCGCACGCAGGAAAAACAAAAGCATCATATGAATCATTATCGTCTGTACCAGGCAGAAAACCCTCAGCAGAACATAGGTCGGAATGCCGGCCACTGCGTGCAGATAATAAATCACATTGTGAAATCCGAAAGGATAAATGCCTGCCGCAAAGAGATTATTGTTCCCCATTTCGTTGATCCAGTAATGATGCACCACGATATCCGATGCACAATACCCGTACACATTGATGACATTTGTCCCATACAGATAGCAGACCAGCGCCAGGACGCCCAATGTGAGAATTACGTCAGGCCAGCGGGACGACATCCTCTCCCCCAGCAGCCCGGACGACAGCCTCTTCCCTGACCGGTACAGCTGCGTCCGGATGCCTGTCTCCCCTTCCAAAATCAGACGCAGACGCCGGGTTCCCCTCTCTATCGACACGGAAAAATTTTCCCGGAACCTGCATACGGCGGCAGCGCCCAGCGGAACCAGGGTTCCCAGAATCAGTGTCGGCCCGTATGATATATGTAAAAGCTGCAACAGAAATACCAGATTGATCATATAGAAATTCCCGCACATAAAATACGCCATCAGCCTTGCGGACAGCCTTGTGCCCCGGAATATTCTGTGCAGCACAATCCCCGGCAAGGCAACCGAAACGCCCAGGTACAATGCCAGTATGCCTGCAATCTGCAGAATCGTGAGCATCTTCATCGACATAGCCAACCTCCTCAGTCAAACACCCGGATCAGTTCCAGCGTCTCGCTGTCAATTACCACATTTGACTTTTTCAGGGAATCCAGGGTCTCAAAAAATGCTTCCCTGTCCTGTCTGGCGAAATACAGCTTCAGACGGCAGGTGTACGCGGGGAGTTCCTCCGGATACTGTCCCGCCATCCGCAGGCACCATTTCCCGGCTTTGTCATAATCCCTGATTTCCAGGATCCGCAGAAAGATCTTCTCATAGCGTTCTGCCGTAAATCTGCCCGGCTCCCTTTCATACAGCAGTTCTGCCGCCGCGTCCAGTATATCCACAAATCTACGCTGTTCATATGCCGAAAAAATCTTCTGCCGCAGGACATTATCCATATATTCCAGAAGCATTTCCTCATATTCTGTCCGGTCGGGTTCCTCCTGAATCTGTTTCCAGAGCTTCTGTACGTAAATGCGGAACTTATTCAGCTCGTCTGACAATACCGAAGCAGCATAATGGGATGCCTCCGAGTCCTCGCTGTCCAGCGCCAGTGTGATGGCAGTCAGGGAATTGTGAATGTCCTCCCTGAGCACACTCATCATCACCAGGCGCAGATTTTTCTTCTCATTGACCAGAACGGCCTCCTCCAGGGGAATGATGTCCCTTTCACGCTCTTCATCCGCTTTCATGCGGACATTCACACGCTCTTTGCTGAATATTACATCCGCCAGATCCACGTTTTTCCAAAATACTATGAGATAAAATAAATGGGCCGCAAGAAAAAACATGGGACCGATGACCGGGCATAATATCATTACCATAAAACGAAGAACATAGGTCCTTCTATTGTCAAACAGCTTTTCCTTTCCCTCCCCATCCTCCAGCGCAGACCGGGCAGGCACAGCCAGCAGTATCCCTGCCAGCAGATAGACAACCGCCACAATCAGGTTTACAAGGAGGATCATCAGAAAAATACGTTCATCCCTGGCCAGAGTCATATCAGTTCCTCCACCCGGCTGGCATAGCCGGTATTCCTGAACCGCTCCACAATTCCATCCACGTTTTCCCTGCTGGTATTGGACAGGAGAACATACAGCTTCCCTCCTTTTAAAATCCCCAGGTAATCCGTCTGGCGGATGGCGCTGCCCAGAGATCGGGCAACATTTTCATAATCTTCGCCTTCGTCCAGAATTTCCAGCAGCACATATTCCGTGAGCCCCTTGTCCCTGGCATCGGAAAATGCCTTCACCAGATGCGTAAAGGCCTCTTCGTCCAGCACATTTGTCCCTTCCACATATCTTCTGTTTTTCAGTGCCTCCAGATAGCGGTTGGCCCTGAGCACGGCATTCTGGATCAATGCCCCTATGATTGTCAGCCGGTTCGCTTCTCCCAGTGTCATGCGCTCCCAGGGAATGCCCCACAGCATCAGAATCAGCTGCATCTTCTCCTCAGAGTAAACGGCGCCTGCCATCATGGGCATCTTCTCCTCCATGTCCCTGTTAATATAGACCCGGCGGTTTTTTAATTCTCCGTGCAGGGTCTCCATATCCGTGTACTTGATGGAATTCCCCAGCTTTCTTGCCTCCGGTGAAGTGGCGGAAAACAGTCTTGCGTAGTCGCCGTTGGCCACCGTATACACTGCCACATCCCCGCAGTCCATCAGTCTGGAAAGTACCTGGGCGGCATAGAACAGTACTTCCTCCGGCCCATACTGCTCCAGCGAAGCGGAAATCTCATAGATTTTCCCAAGACTGTCCTTGTGGTTTACTACCTGGGTTTCAAAATTATGCTTCATGCGGACATTGCTGTCATTGATATCTTTGATATCCTTCAGCTGCCCGTTGAGGTATCGTACCCTGGCGCTGGACTCATTCCTGATATACCGGAGCTGGTCTTTCAGATAACCCACGATGAGGCCCACAATAAAAAGCTGCGCCATCCAGACATATGTATTGTAATCCAAAAGCACTTCAAATCCGGTGCGGTCATACATCTGCCGGAAACAAAATCCCATAATTGCAAGTAAACCCGAAAAAATAGCCTGCTGCTGTCCGTAGACAACGGCAAACAAGAGTACATAAAGCAAATAGAAATCCAGACGGGCAAAGAATCTGCTGCCCACTGCCCTGTTATTCATCATAAAAAACGGAATAAAGCAAATCAGATTCTCCAGAAAGGGAACCACTGCCCTGAAAATTCTGCGAAGGTTATTCCAGGCCTTCACCGCCAGGCCGCCCCCTGCATCATCTTCCGTGAGAAAGGAAGAACTATGGCGCTTCATATAAGCCGCCACCATTTTGACACCTGCGTCATAATGGTTGAAAATCTTCTGTCCGAACTCTTTCTTATACCGGCCATTGTCCAGAACCAGGCGGCTGCCCAGTCCCACGGTATTGTCAACGACCTCGATGCCGGATCCCAGCGCCTGCCGGATTTTCTCTGCCAGCTCCAGCTCACCGATCTCTTCCCCGGAAGAAATATGATACCGGGCATGCCCGGGAGATTCCGCACACATCAGCTTGTAGGCCAGTTCCACCGCATCGTTGAGATATATCATGGAAAAAACCCTTCTGGCATTGGCGGAAATCCTTCCGGTCTTCAGCGCCTCAAGACACATGGCAAAACAGGGATTATTCTCCGTTGTTCCTGCCTCCGGCACCCAGTACGGATAATCAAAGCGCAGGATATATGTGTCCACGTCCTGTACCCGTCTGTAATTGATGCACATATCCTCCCCCTGGGCCAGTGCCATTGCCCTGAAACCCTTAGGAGACAGTTCCTCCTCTTCCTTCACATTGTCCATATGGGCATCGCCATATACCTCCTGGGAGGAAAAATAGAAAAACTTTCCCTTTCTCAGGATATTGCAGGCAGAAAGAATATTCATAAGTCCTGCCGTATACCGTACTATTTCCTGCCCTGCCTGCTCCCAGTCGAAGTTGGTGTCGAATGCACCTGTAAACACTGTTACATCCGGTTTTATGCTCTCCAGAATGTCCTTGATGCTTCCGCTCTCATATGGGAAATTATATTTTTCAAACACATGCCTATAGGAACGGTGCCCCTCCCGCTGCCCCGTCAGCAGATAGACCCGATGTCCGTTTTTGCTGAACTTGTCAATCATTGCATTCATTAACACGCTGCTGCCGCCTATCAATAATACAACCATTTCCCTTCTCAACCTACCTTAATATCATCGCATCTTTTTCTCTGAATCTAAAAACAATAACCCCCTGCACTTAAGCCACTATCAGATACTTGTTTTTATTTTGACAATATGACCTTTTAGAGGGCATTATGCTCCCGTTTATCATATTGCGGACTTTTTTGATGTGTACTTTTGCAAA
>CAJTLR010000009.1:59144-89785 GCA_910577185.1 uncultured Acetatifactor sp. | reverse complement strand
TGTGGATGCCGCGCAGACACAAACTTGGGATTGAAAATTTTCAATTTTCAATCTTGCTCTCCTCCCTGTATCCCGCATGGTAACCCGGGAAGCGCTTTCCGCCTGCCGGACTTTTCTGCTGCCTTACCCTCCGCAATACCGGACTTTTGTACGGTTCATCGGCCTTCCTGACCTATTATGACCTTTCTGTTGTACAGTATAACACATTCCCCCCACGGTTGCAAAAAATCAAAAACCTGCTATAATATTATCAGCTTTTTTATTTCAAAACCCAGCCTGTGGCATTTATACCCACAGGGCTGCAAAAGTGAGGACCGGATACCATGGCAAAAGAAAATACCAAATGCCCCATGTGCGGCACAAAGCTGAAATTAATCGATGGCAGGATGTCCTGTAAAAAATGCGGATATTACATACGGAACCAGGAAAACCGCACCGATACCCTGGATACCGGCTACCAGAACACTGCTACTTATGGTTCCGGCCAGGGCGGTTCCTATAGTTCCTCCCAGTCCTCCGGGCAGAATGCTTCCTATGGTTCCTCCCAGTTTTCCGGGCAGAATGCTTCCTACGGTTCTTCCCAGTTTTCCGGGCAAAGCGGTTCCTACGGTTCTGCCCGGGGCAGTGCGGGCACATACCGGGGTTCTTCCGCCACCCGGAGCAGCGGGGAAACCAACCGCCTGGTGGCCGTTGTGACGGCAGTGTGTCTGGCGGTTCTCTGTCTCTCCCTCCTGGGCGCCATTGTGCTCTTCCGCGCAGGTGTGTTCAGCCAGAGTCCGGCCGGAACTTCCTCTGCGGGAAACACTGCAGACCGTCAAGAAGAAGCCGCTTCTTCGTCGGTTTCCTCTCCGGACGACTATGATACTTCCTCCCCGGCTCCCATGCCGGAGTCCGTCTTCTTCCGCGAGATGTCCGAGGCCATATGGGGAAAGTCTTACCTGGCCATAACCCCCGGGGAATATGCCGGCCTGATCCTTCTGCAGATCAACGAGGAAGACAATGTCATTTACTATCAGCTGCGGGGAGAGGAAATCCGCCCTCTGTATTTCCATAACAGTTCCGGTATGGATATGGCAGACCTGGCGGCATTTCCGGGCCTGGAGGTGATTTCCGTGGATGATGACCTGGATTGGGGCGATCTGGACGGACTGCACAATTTATACAGTGTGGACGCGGAAAACACCATCGCCGAACTGGCCGAAATCGTTCCTCATCCGGAAAATATTCTGGCATTGTGCGCGGAGGACAGTATTTTCACCCATAACCTCACCGGAATAGAGTCTTTCCCCAATCTGCAGTCCCTCTATGTGGATTACGGCTCCCTGGAAGACATTTCCGCACTGACGCAGTTCCCCAATCTGACGGCCCTTGCCCTGATAGACTGCGATGACCTGGCAGATTACAGTCCCCTGTTGTCACTGACAAAACTGAACACTTTGAGCATTACTTCCAGCCAGCTCAAAAGCATTGACTTTATCCGGGAAATGCCCTCTCTGACCAGCCTGGGCATCGGAAACACGAAGATTTCCAGTCTCAGTGCGCTGGAATCCTGCCCCGGGCTTACGGCACTGTCCCTGACCGACAATTATGAAATTGAGGATTATTCCATTGTCAGCCAGCTCACCGGGCTTACCTCCCTGGAACTGGGCGTAAGCTACGGCGGGGAACTGCCTTCCCTGGCAGGGCTGACCCAGCTGCAGCAGCTTTCCGTAAAATACGCAGGTGATCTCACTCCCCTGCAGGACGCCGTGAACCTGACCTATCTGTCCCTGAAGGAATGTTCCGGATGGGAGCTGGATACCCTGACCGCCCTGCAGAATCTGCAGACACTGGTCATCAATGACTTTTCCTCCTATGTGGACTCCCTGGAGCCGCTGACCCATCTGCCCTGCCTGACCGCCCTAAGTCTGGAGGACACAAAGGTGTTCGGCAACATGGAGGAAATATTCGGAATTCCGACTCTGCAATATCTGTACCTGGATAACTGCCAGATAGGCCTTGACTTTGACGCCCTGCCCTCCAACGATGCCCTGGAGATGCTGTCCATGAACGAACTCCGCGTTTTGAGGGATCCCACCTTCAACAACGGAGACCTGGTGAGCCTGGCAGAGCATTGTGACATGTTCGCACATTTCCCCAGCCTGAAGGAACTGTATCTCCGTTCCCTGGAACTGGACAATATTGAATTTGTGGCGGATCTGCCTTTGCTGCAGTATCTGGACATCACGGACAACCGTGTCACCAGCTTAAAGCCCCTGGAGTCCCTGGCAGATTTTCAGGCCGTATGGTGCGGCCGGAATACCATTCTGGAGAAACTGCCCGAGGACAGTAGTATTTCCGTCTACAGCGAAAACTGATTCTGTCAACTGACACGCGGAGGTCGTCATGCGCCTGAATGCAAAAAGGAATTCTCTTTGACCCTGTTCATTCTTATCGTAGGCGGTTCGGCCGGAATTCTTTCCACCCTGTATATTGTGGTGTCACTGTTCGGCACCCTGGGTTATAAAATATACCGCAAAATCAGATACGGCGTTTCTCTTTACGACTGAAAGAAACTACTTTTTTACAGCATGACCCGGAACGCATAAACAGACATCTCAAATCAGACCGGCAGAAAGCATCAGCCCTGCCGGTCTGATTTTTTAGTTTTATCACACAAGCCCCGCATCACATCGGTATTGACAATTCATCATTTTGGTGCTATTCTGATTCCATAATTATTGTAAAACAATAATTTTTGAAAGGAGGCACTATGCAATATCTTACATTTCCCTGGGAGCAGGCAGGCCGGCTCCTGCGCGGACTTTCCCTGTCGGGCCCTGCCGGAAACGCTGTTGCCTGGACTTTGTTTCTGATCATCGGCGCCCTTCCCCTGGCGGCAGGTTTCCTTTTATGGATCACGCACCGCGCCCGCAGGGCAGATCTGCTGCTGGCCGCGCTTTCCGCCGCCCTTTACACAAGCCTCTGGTTCTTTGTCAATCCCTCTTACATGGACGTGTACTTATCTCCCCTTCCCACAGGAGGTTTTGCAAAATATATTCTGGCATCCCTCACGGATAGTCTGCTGCTGACATGGTTTCTGCTGCGCTTTATCACCGGTTATGAAAAGGCGGAGCGCGGAAAACTGCTGCAATGCCTGCAGTTCCTTTTATATCTCTATGTAGCGCTGCTGGCTGTGGCCCTGCTCCGGAACGGCATCGGGGAATTCCTGGAACGCTCCCAGTCCCTGACGGAAAACAACACTGCCCCGGGGCAACGTCATCTGACTGTCAGCATTTTCTTCCTGGGGCTTCAAATATTCGTGAACCTGCTGCCCCGGATTGCCCAGCTTCCCCTATTGCTTTTGGTGGGAAGTTTTCTGGGAAGCTGCCGGAAAGCCGCCTTCGGCCCGGAAGGCGGCCTGAAAATGGAACGGCTGAAAAAATACAGCGGCCATCTTCTGATTCTGATTCTGACAGTCAATCTCGGCTTCAATGTGCTCCAGTTTCTTTTATCCGGAATCCTTCTGGACACCCATCACAGAATCCTGTTCCCCCTGCAGGAAATCATTGTGGTGCTGGGGATCCGGACACTGAGTTTCCTATATCTGGAAAGCAGACGGCTGAAAGAAGAAAATGACATGATTATCTGAGTACGGGAGGCCGGACGAATGGCAATACGTGTATATCTGGACGAAATTTTAAAACAGCGTCACATGACTGCCAAGGAGCTGTGCCGAATGGTGGACATCACCGAGGCAAACCTGTCCATTCTGCGCAGCGGCAAGGCAAAGGGCATCCGCTTCGGCACAATTAACAAAATCTGTTATTATCTCCAGTGCGACGTGGGGGATATTCTGAAATTTGACGGGGAACTGGATGAGCCCGGATAACGGGATAACGGCTTCGGATCCCAGAAGGTCATCCCGCTGAAAAGACGGCAAAACCATAAAACAAAAACAGGAGAATCCATTATGAAAAAACTCTGTTTCCAGAAAGACTTCATGACCCCCGGAAAAGAAGGCCGGGAAAGGCCTTTGCGCCGGGAAAGAAAAAATCTATGCCGGCTATCCCGGAATGTCCTTCTCCCCGGGCTGAGTCTGTGCCTTGTCCTCTTTTCCCAGGGCTGCAGCCTGGCCCTGGAGGAGCTTCCGTCCCGACAGGACCGGCTGGCAGGCCTCTATGTGACGGAACATTATATTTCTTCCGGTATGCCTGACCTGGAAATCAATTCCCGGGGAGAGATCACGGCAAAATCTTCGGAACCGGAAAAAATATACGGCAGCTTTACCGACTGTGACAATGGCCAGAACAGTTCCGTCAGTTTTCCGGACCTGGAAGGATTCGGCATCTATAACCTGAAACTGCCGGAAGACAACACCGGCCAAATTGCCGGGTATACTGTCTGCGATCCGGTTTTCGCAGACCTGCATTACACGGTATCCGATGAGGAAGACAGCGTCGAAGCCGCCCTTTACGTCACTGCGGGCACATCCTGGAACTATTATTTTCACCCGGTTTACCAGCAGGAAGACGGCCGGATTTACCTGGTGCCCGGCTCAGGAATTTCCACGGACAGTTTTGTCCCGGGACAGCAGTTCGGCCACAGTGTATCCGAATCCTCCGTGATCCGGGAAAACGGAAATGAGATCGTCCAGGGTTATCGTTTTACCGTTAATATTGTGGCGTCCACCCTCCCGGTCCATACGGAACTGCTGCTTCTGGACGCAGACGACCAGGTCATGAGCCGTCTCTCCGGGGAAGAGCTGGAGCAGCACTTCCGGGCAGGAACCGCACTGGAACTTCCCGAAAGCGTCTCCTACCTGATTCTGAAGCAGGATATGCTCGGAAACGAACCCGGCAGCCATCTGCTTTTTGACCAGAATGCGGAATATCTGGAGTATAAAATATCTGCAGGGGACAACTATCTCTCCCCCCGCCAGCTGCCCCTGTCATGGCCCCAGACGGATGGAACAGATTAAATTCACCGGCCCAGCGCCTTTCTATAGACGCCGTTTTCCTTCCGGAAGCCCATTTTTTCAAGATATGCCTCATGCTTCGGGTCATCTCCGGAAAACACAAGGCTTTGCACTCCTTTCCGGGCCAGCACGGAATACAGATACTTCCCCACGGAACAGTCCCGGTACTCCGGTGTGGAATAATCCAGCAAAATCTCCAGGACGCCTTCCTCCTGCCATTTTCCCAGCAGTACCCCGGCCGGAGTCATGCCGTGACAGATCATATAAATGGCCTCGGCATTCTCCTGGTCAATTATCCTGTCCGGGAAAAATATGGCGATATCCTGGCTGTAATGCCCCAGAAACTCCTTCAAAAAGACGCTGTCCCTTTTTTCCTCAACAATGTTATACTGTCTGTCCGGTTTTCTCAGCCGGGCCAGATAGTAAACATTGATTCCCACCAGACAGAAATTCATCAGGGCCGTGGGATAGGAATGAATCAGCAGCGCATATACGGCAAAAATCAGCCCTCCTGCGGAATTGATCACCCGCAGCTTCACCACCGAAGACATCAGAAAGGAAACCAGAACCAGACCGGAACCCACATAACCAATCGCTTCTATGACCATCGGATTACCCATATACCGCCCCTCCTCTCACACTCCCTTTCCGGAACAGGCAACTCTTTTGTTTCAGCCGCAGCCGTCAATTCCGCAGCAGAACCCCGCCCCGGTCTCCTCCTGCCCCTTCAGCAGGATTTCAATCATCTCTTCTTTCGTATACTTTTCAACGGAAACACGTTGACCATTCAGATAAATGGCGGGGATCCCGCTGACCTGCAGCACATCCCGGGAATATGCCGACTCTTCCCTGACTTTTTCCCTATAAGTTCCCCGGGCAAGCTCCTGCCGGAATTCCTCCACGTCAAGACCCACACTTTCGGCAATCCCGCACAAAATGTCTGTCTCCCCAATGTCCTGCTCCTTCTCGAAGTATGCCCTGTATACCTTATCTGCATAGGCGTCGCCTTTTCCCTTTTCCCCGGCATACAGAAGTCCTTCAAAAGCCAGGCAGGTATAAGGACGGGGAGAAACGGCGGGCGGCAGCTTCATGTCAAGCCCCAGGGACTTTGCCGGCTCCACCAGAACCTGATAACGTTTTTTGCGTCCCTCATCACTGCACACATCCACTCTTTCCTTCGGTTCCGGTGTCAGTTCCAGGGGCTGTATCCGGATCCGGGCTTCTATCCCCGTCTCCTTCAGGGCTTCCTCCAGCGCCACCTTTGCCACCAGACAATAAGGACACACAAAATCAGTCACAAATAAAATATCCATCTCTCTTCTCTCCTCTCTTTTTCCCAGGCAATTGCAAACTCCCGTTTCCGCAAACCGAATTGTGCTATTGGTATCTTCCATAAGCAGACCCTTTTCAAGCTGTTTCTTCTATTATAAACAAAGCTATCCTAAATTACAAGCATTCCTGCCAGATCCTGCACCCCCTAAAAACAAAAAATACTTTTCACAGGCTGCGGGAATCCTCCCTGCATCCATGTGAAAAGTATTTAAAAATGGCGCGGTTGACATGAAAGCTTCAGCCTTACACGGCCCTCAGCGTCAGGAACAGATAGCATGTGTACGCGGCCAGAAGCAGAATACCCTGCCATCTGCGGAATTTCTGGGAAATCATGGCCGGAATCACCGCGATACATCCCACAATCAGACAGGCCGGAAGATCCAGTCTGGCGGAAGTTTCCGCAATGGGAAGCGGTTTTCCCGAGACAAATGCACTCAGCGGCAGTATCAGGGTCAGGTCAATGATATTCGCTCCCAGAATATTGCCCACGGAAAGGGAAGACTGCTTTTTCAGAATGGCGGTTATGGTAGTGATCAGCTCCGGAAGGGAAGTTCCCACCGCTATAATGGTCACTCCGATGACACGTTCCGGTATGCCCACCATGGCTGCCAGCGCGCTGCCATTATCCACCAGCAGATCGGCGCCCCAGACAATTCCCACGGCACCCACCGCAAATTTCACCAGATTGACAATAATCTCTTTCCTGCCGCTGATCTTCTTCCGGGCGGCACCTTCTGCCTCTGCCTTCATGGAACGCTTTGCGGAGGCGATGTTTTCCCCTAAAAAGATAATAAAAATCACGATCAGAACGGCGGAAATCATCATATCCGTCTGCCCCCGGAAACCGGACACCACGATCAGCCCCGCCGCCGCAAGCATCAGCACTGATTTGATGAGATAATCCCCCCTTTTGATCACTGCAGGCATGCAGACCAGGGAGATACCCATAATCAGGCCGATATTTGCCGTCACACTGCCCACGGCATTTCCGATTGCCATATCGACGCTTCCCTTTGCCGCTGCCATCACCGAGACCAGCATTTCCGGAAGTGTGGTGGCAAGACTTACAATGGTTGCACCGATGATCAGCTTGGGGATTCCGCTAACCTCCGCAATCCAGGACGCCGCGTCCACAAAGTAATCCCCGCCCTTTACAATAAACACGATACCTACGAGAAACAACAAAATAATGACTGCCAGTTCCATTTTTACCATCCTCATTCTTTCGTATTTTTTCCAAAAGAAAAAACCCATCCATAACCGGCGGCTCTGGCAGGCCAAAAAACCTGTGCCGTCTCCGATTATGTATGAGTCTCGTTATTTAAGACAAGCCAGACCATAGGCCGGGGTTGTTGACTTGCCACGCGTAGCGCGCTTACTACTCCCTCATAAGCGTTTTCTATTGTTTTCCCAGTGTAGCACAGGGAGGAAAGGCTGTCAATACTATATCGGAAAATCGCTTATATTTCTCAGGCCCTGTCTTTTGCACCGGACCGGGAAACACACAGATCCCCCGGCTGCCCGGGATTGCCAAGCCGCCCGCAGGCAAGGGCAGAAATCCCCGCCAGCCCTGCCGTATTCCCCAGGCTTGCGCCGCGGATGCAGACATCCCTCATAATCGGGGTCACATGAAGCACAAGCCTTTTGGGAATCTCCTCCATGATATAGGGCTGGGCCATGATTCCCCCGCCCAGGAGGATATGGGATGGATTGAACACATACACCAGCGTCACCAGTCCGTACACAATCTCGTCAATCCATTCATCCACAGCCTTTCTGACCGCTTCCTGTCCAAAAGCCTCAAAAATCCTGCGTCCGCTGTCCAGCCCGGCATCTATTTTCTTCGTCTTGCGGACCAGCGCGGTGACGGAGGCATATCTTTCATAGCAGCCGCTCCATACATCCCCGGGGCGGGAATCCTCCGGATGCACCAGAATTCCCCCAAAGCTTCCGCCTCCGTAATTGGCACCCGCACGTATTCTGCCGTCCATGACAATAGCGCCTCCCACCCCTGTCCCATATGTGAGGCACAGAAAATTTTCCAGGCCCTTTGCCGCGCCGCAGTACATTTCTCCCAGGGCCGCGGCGTTTACGTCATTCTCCACTACGGCCAGAACCCCGAATTCTTTCTCCAAAATCTCTCTCACGGGCATTCCCGTATAGCCCGGAATATTGTCGTTGGCATAGCAGATGCTTCCGGTTTCCGTGTTTACCTGGCCGGCGGTGCTGATGCCGATTGCGTCAAATTTCCCATAGCCGTGCAGAATCATTTTCACCCGCTCCATGAGGGATGCCGCACCCTCTGCCGCATGGGTGTCCCATTCCTGCAGTTCCGTCAGGCCACTCCCATCCCAGATGCCGGATTTTATGGCGGTTCCGCCGATATCAAGTGCTGCAATACGCATACTGTTTCTCCTGTTCCGGTTCCCGCCCGCGTCCTTTGTCCCGGACCGCTTTCCTCCGGCCCGCATCCGTATCCTGAACCCAGGCCGGCCACGGACGCGCTGCGGGCTTCCTTTTTATGCGCAGGCCCATACACAAAGTGCGATTCTTCGCACCTGGAATTATGCCACTAAAGCGGCGTACGGGCCGCGCGGCGAATAGGGGGAAGAGCATTCCCCTACTCAATTCCCTTTGCGGCGTCGATGGCATCCATAAAGCGTTTTGCGATTTCCAGGGGGCGGGTGATGGCTCCTCCCACCACAATGGCCCACACACCTGTCCCCAGCGCTTCCACTGCCTGGGCCGGGTCATGGATTTTCCCCTCCCCGATCACGGGAATGTCCGCGTCCTCCGAAAGGCGGCGCATCAGTTCGTAATCCGGCCCATCGGTTTTCGGCGAGTAGGACGTATAACCGCTCATGGTGGTACCCAGTATGTCAACCCCGCATTTCCAGGCATTGATTCCCTCTTCATAAGTGGAAATATCCGCCATCAGGATAATCTCGGGATATTTTTCCCGGATTTGGGCGATAAATTCATTGACAGTCTTTCCGTCCCCCCTTTTCCGCAGGGTGCAGTCCAGCGCCACCACATCGGAACCGGCCTCCACCAGGTCGTCCACTTCCTTCATGGTGGGTGTGATATAGCTTTCAAATCCCTCATACTGTACTTTCACCAGGCCGATCACGGGCAGCCCGGTCTCTTCCCTGATGGCTTTCACATCACGGATGCTGCTGGTCCTTATGGCAGGTGAACCGGCCCTGGCAGCCGCCCTGGCCATGAGATACATCACCGATTTCTCCTCCACATACAGCGGTTCCCCCGCAACTGCCTGGCAGGACACAATCAGTTTCCCGTGAATCCGTTCCAGGAAATCATTCAGCCGTTCTTTTTTTGTCATAATATCATTCCTCTTTTTCTCTCCGGTGTGCTTTTTGCAACATTCCCCCACATGGCTTTGCATGTTATTTTTCCACAGATTCTCATCCGGAAAATCAGCACCCCCATGTGCCGCTTCAGATTTCTTCCAGCTGCGCCCTTTCCACCCGGCGGATGCGGGTTCTCACCAGACAGCTTCCGTCCTTTTTGCCCCCTGCGCAATAAGCCAGCAAAAGGGCGTCCTTGGTAAAATACATGGCGCAGTAACAATATCCGCTCTCCGGATCCTGCTCAAAAGCCGCCGGCTCCGTAAATGTCCTGCCATCATCCCCGCTGTATGCCATCACCAGGGGCGTCCTGCCGCCGGTAAAGATACCATCCACCTTTTCTCTGCCGTTATATTCCGGAACCGGATTCCATATGGCGTAAAGCCTGCCGTCATCTGCCCTCTTCATGCACAAGGGGGAGTTGGGCGCCGTAAAGCGGGAGGGCTGGCATGCCGTCCAGTTTTCCCCGTTGTCCATGGAGAACATCTCATACTGTCTTCCCAGTTCCGTTCTGCCCCAGCCCCAGACCACACCGTTTTCCAGCTGGACCACCCCGGGCTCCTGCAGTCCGGAAGCGCAGTGTGCCGCATTGGGCAGCGTACATTTGCCCGGCGCCGTATGCCAGGTTCTGCCATCGTCATCGGAATAAAAGAACATGGCCTCGGAACGTCCGTCAAAATACCCGGGGCCGGCCCTGTGGCTTGCCACCGGAAGCAGGATCCTGCCGCTCTTCAGGCGCAGAACCCGGTCATTATTGATCACAAGGAAATCATCCTGCGGGGTACACAGCACCCTCTCCCCCCAGGTCTTTCCTCCGTCCGAAGATCTCCGCAGGAAAATCCTTGTCATGGTATAGGTCATTCTCACCAGATAAAAAAGTCCGATATCGCCGTTTTCCATATGTAGCAGGGAGGGCGACATCATGTTCACGCCATCTTCCCCTTCGCAGGTCAGGATGATCCGGCCCTGGTCAAACGTTCTGCCGCCATCCATGGACCGCATGAGACACAAATCCGCAAAGGCCTCATCATCGGGCCTTTTTCCCTTAAAACGGCTGTATACAAACAAAATTCCGTCATTTTCCGTCTCCAGAAATGTCCCCTCACTGTTTCTGGGATTCTCCGCCTTTATGTCAGGCACCAGATCCTGCACCACTGTCCCCAATTCCAGATATTTCATTTTGTCCCCCATTTCCGGGCATCCGCCCTCTTCTTTTCCCGGGTAAGGTCATTACGCCATGACCATAAAACCCGTCATGGTATTTCATGGCCCTCCACCCTCTTCTCTTCCTGAACAAGGTCATTATATCGTGATTTCGTCTCTTCCGCAACTGATTTTTTCCCCAGAAGCCGTCCCGCCTTCTCCTTTCCCTTCCGCCAGATTTCCTCCACGCCGCACAGCGACAGGACCAGAAAAACCGGCGTATAGAGAAAAGGATACCTGGCCTGGGCCTCAAAAATCATGTGGAATACCAGCAGGCCGCACAATGCCGTCATCATACAGGCCCTCTCTGCCCGCCTCTCTTTTCTGAAAAATCCGTTCAGCATAATGCCCATAAGAATCTGCAGCCAAAAAAACTGCATGAAGGTTTTATACAGAGAAAAATATTTTCCCTCATTATCCCACATTCCGGGCTTGACCATAATATCCTGGAACCAGTCGGCCAGAAGATTATCGTGTTCCACCTCCAGCGCATAGAATCCATTGCACCAGCCCCAGGCAAAAGTGCCGTCATTATAGTTCAGCAGGGCCTTGTTTTTCAAAAACTCCAGCAGCGTCCCCTGCTCCCACATCAGCTCCACACGGATTCTGAACGCCTCCAGATTGGCGGCCTTGCGGGACTCCACATCCGGAAAGCCTATGGAATATTCAAAATCATCATGATCGTATGCCCCATACGTGCTTTCACTGAAACCCATCATCAGGAAATGGGTGTAGGGCATCTCGTACTCCGGCATCAGCCGGAAACTGTAAGTGTGCTGAATCCACAGGGGAATGCACAGACCCATGCACCAGAACACCACCGTACTGCACACCAGAACCGCCAGCTCCTTCCACCTTTCCCGCAGGGAAAGCAGTAACCGGATTCCGTACACCAGCCAGGCCGCAAACAGCACAAAAATACAGGTCGGCTTTACATGATAGCCGATTATGGCTGGAAATCCCGCCACAATCCACTTCAGATACTTCCTGTCCAGGCAGGTCAGTGCCCACATTCCCAGGGCCACAAAAAACATACCGTAAGTGTCCGAGTACGGGGACATAATCCAGGGAGAAAACAAAATGAACGGCAGGCATACCACCATGTAGCATCCCTGCATAAACGGACCGGTCAGCCTGCGCACCATCAGATGTCCCAGAAAACAGGCAAGGTTCACACACAGACAGGAGATATAAATACACAGATGAAAAGGCTCCTCCATGGAAAACAGCATGGCGATTTTCTCAATGATACAGAATACGTAAAACAGCAATAAATTGTTCGGATAAATGGAATACCCGAAATCTGCCGAAGTCTCCGCCATGCTGCCCCCGTTTACAATGGCTTCCACCCGGTACTGCAGCATGTTCACGTCCCAGCCCATATAAAAATATACTTTACTGACCCAGAAAACCTGCAGCGCAAAAATGAGCAGGTATCCTGCTGCCATCCAGAAAGCCGGCCGCTTCACATGCCATTTCCATTCTTTATGACTCCAAAAATAATACAGCGCCCCGCCTCCCAGGCCGCACATCAGTCCCATCAGTATCAGATACCGGTTATCCGCAAGCCGCTCCGGATATTCCCCGCAGAAGGCCAGCAACAGTACCAGCCCGCCAAACAAGGCTGATCCTGCTGCCAGCGCTGCCGTCTCCAGCCAGGCCTGCACCTTCCCGGACCGGATTTCCCACACTTTTTTTCTGTCCATGACAAACTCCCTGTTTCTTGTTTATGATGGCATTTCTTTGTCCCGTCTCACAGATCCGCAGCCAGGGACATTGCCCCGAAAGGCACGGCCATCGTCTTTCCTGCCGATTGCTTCAGTATATCCTGTCTGCGGGGAAAATACAATGCCTGCAGAGAAATAGTTCGTTTGTCAGCCCCACATCCATGCAGACTGTCTCAGGAATCCAGTACCCCCGGAATACATTCCTGATTCATGGGGGCCCTCCGCTCATATTCCGTCTCCAGATTTATGAATCTGCCCTCCCGGCTGCTCTTCTCAAAGGCAGTCATGATCTCCAGCACATGCAGGGTCTGCTCACTTCCGGCACGCATGCTTCTTCCGGCGCGCAGGGCCTTTGCCATATCTGCCAGTCCCAGTCCCCGGCTGTTATCCTTGTAACCGAATACCAGCGGAATTTCCCTGAAAACCCCGTCTTCGGGGCGCAGAAGCATCACGGGGCCGCCGAAACCGTTGGGATCGGGTACCCGCAGCGTTCCCTTTGTGCCGTAGATCTCAAGGGCGGCCTGATTGTCGTAGTATACGTCAAAAGTGGTCGTGATGGTGCCCACGGCCCCATTTGCAAAGCGCAAAATACCGTTCACATGTG
Organism: uncultured Acetatifactor sp.; assembly: GCA_910577185.1. GTDB lineage: Bacteria > Bacillota > Clostridia > Lachnospirales > Lachnospiraceae > Acetatifactor. The sequence continues at coordinate 76,594 of CAJTLR010000009.1, read as the reverse complement.
TGGGTACCTCCACATCAATGATCTGACCGTATTGGGGCATACTGGTGACAACACGGGTCTCAAAACTTCTGGAGACAACCCCCGTAAGTCCCTCCACCCTGCCCAGAAGATTCACCAGGGCAGTGAGATAATAGGGCCCCATATCCATCATGGGGCCGCCCCCGTGCTGATAATAAAATTCAGGCGCCGGATGCCAGCTCTCATGCCCGTGGCAGATCATCCTGGCGCAGGCGCCCACGGGACGTCCGATAAAACCATCGTCTATCAGTTTCCGGCAGGTCTGGATTCCGGCTCCCAGAAAGGTATCCGGCGCTCCCCCCAGCATCAGTTTTTTCTCCCTGGCCAGCGCCACAAGCTCTCTCCCCTCCTCATAGACAGCCGCAAGCGGCTTCTCGCTGTAGACATGCTTCCCTGCCAGCAGCGCGGCTTTTGTAGTTTCATAATGCTCAAAGGGTCTGGTAAGATTCAGGACGATTTCGATTTCCGGATCTGCCAGAAATGCTTCCATGGAAGAATACTTTCCGGCAATCCCCAACTCCTCCCTGACCTTGTCCGCCTTTTCCGTAACGATGTCGAATACCCCCGCCACTTCCACTTCGCGGAACAGTTCCGTCAAATTCTTCAAATATATGCCGCTGATGGCTCCCAGTCCCAATATTCCTATTTTTACTTTTTCCATAGCTTTCCTCACTCCTGCGTTTTTTGACTGCCCCAGTCTATCCCTGGATATTTCCCTGTTTCTTACCTTACTCAGAACATTTTCCCGCCGCTATGAAATCTCTCCAGGGTAAGGCCTCTGTCCAGGGCATACTCCTTCCCCCGGGCGGCCCAGAGCATTCCCCTCTCCATCAAAAGCTGTGCCTGGGGAAATTGATCAAACACATCGTCATGATGCCCCAGAGAACTGTAAAACACCCTTCCGTTGCCCCAGAATTTCGTCCATGCCACCGGCATGTCCACCGGCGCGTTGGAGATATGATAATACGGCACCACGGGAAATCTGGTGGTTGCCAGAACCTCCACCGCAGGGTCCACATGAAGATAATACTGCTCGCTGCAGACTTCAAAGTCTTCCAGTCCCTCCACTATGGGGCTGGAACCATGCCGGATATTTACCTGATATCGCACGCCGTCGCCCCCCGGATGGCTCACCCACTGGCCCCCGGTCATAAACTGCCATTCCACATCCTCCCGGAAGGCATCGCACATTCCGCCGTGACAGCCGGCAAGACCGCAGCCCGCGGCCACAGCCTTCACAATATTCTCTCTGGCCCTGGCTTCGATGCTGCCCATGGTCCAGCAGGGAATAATGAGGTCCATCTCCGACACATAACGTTCATCCAGCAGAACCTCCTGATTGGAATGGATTTCGCAGCTATATCCGTGCTTTCCCATGATATCCGCAAATCTGGATGCCACCAGCGCGGGCTCATGTCCGTCCCAGCCTCCCTGAAAAATCAATACTTTTTTCTCTCTGTCCATAATGCTCCCTCTCTTTCAAGTTTCGCAAAATCACATACCGTTGCGATTTTGGCAGATATGTTTTCTTTCACCGGTATTTACATTATAGCAGTTCCTGCTTTATAATGATTGTCATATAAACGAAAAAAACGGCCAAAAATTGGGAAAGGTCTCCGTGGCATGAATGCATTTTTTGAAAACAGGGAAAAAAGGATACAGTCCTTTGAGGCGGAAAATCTGGAATTTCCGGAACATCTCCACAATGATGCGGAAATTCTCATGGTTCTGGATGGACAGATTACCGTCCGCATTATGCAGGAACTCCGGGAATTAAAAAAAGGCGATTGCGCTTTCATCTTCCCCCAGCAGATCCACGGCTATCACACCTATGTCCAGAACAGAAGCCGTCTGTATATTTTTGACAGTTCCCTTGCGGGAATGCATCTCTACGCCCTGCGGAAATATGTCCCCTCCCGGCCCTTTCTCTCCCTCGGGGCACTGCCTGCGGATGCCTCCCTTGCGCTGGAGCGGATCTATGCGCTTTCCGGCCAGGGTTCCCCCTGCGACATTTCCCTCTGTTCCGCATGGATTCAGGTGCTGTTTGCGCTGATCCTGCCCTTTCTCGGGCTCTCTGAAAAAAAGCTGTCCGAAGACATGGAACTCATCTGCAGACTGGTCCGCTATATTATGGAGCATTTTCAGGAACAATTGAGCCTGGACATTCTGGCCCATGAACTCCATGTCAATAAATACTATCTCTCATCCATCTTTTCCGGCCGGCTCCATATGAATTTTCGCCAATATCTCAATCGTTTCCGGGTGGAATACGCCTCCCGGCTCATGAAGGAAAGCCATTTACCCCTCACTCACATATGGGCGGAAGCCGGCTTTAACAGCCAGCGCAGCTTTAACCGGGCCTTCTCGGACATCATGGGAATGTCTCCCATGGAATACAGGCGTTCTGTGATATGAAAAAATCCGCTTGGGCATTTCCCCATATCCCCCGCAAACACCCATGGTGATATTATCACAGAAGCAGGCCAAAAAATCGCGTATTATAAAAGCACAGAGAAAAACAATAACTGTTCTGAGGGAGAAAACGCCGGAAGAACAATGACCAAACCCACAGTCCAGCTATGAAATGTCACGTGCTTTTGCAAAATAATCTGTGCTGGACAGTAAAGTCGCAAAGGCGCACGAGAGGAACTTTTATGAGTTTCCTTTCGAAATAAAAGTTTCTTTCATTGTAGGTGTGGCGAAGCGACTTTACCCTTTAGCGCTATCGCGCAGCGATTAAAATGAGTCCAGCTATGAAATGTCAAGTACTTTTGAAAAATAATTTCTGCTGGACAGTAAAGTCGCAAAGGCGCACGAGAGGAACTTTTATGAGTTTCCTTTCGAAATAAAAGTTTCTCTCATGATAGGTGTGGCGAAGCGACTTTACCCTTTAGCGCTATCGCGCAGCGATTAAAATTAGGAGGATTAAAATATGTCTGCTATCCAAATTGACAAAAACAATTTTCAGAGTGAAGTAATGAATTCCGATAAACCCGTTCTTCTGGACTTCTGGGCGCCCTGGTGCGGTCCCTGCCGCATGGTGGTTCCCATTGTGGAAGAAATCGCCAGGGAACGCCCCGACATCAGGGTTGGCAAGATAAACGTGGACGAACAGCCGGAACTGGCAGGCAAGTTCGGTGTCATGAGCATTCCCACCCTGGTGGTCATGAAGAATGGAAAAATCGTCAGACAGACCATGGGCGCAAGACCCAAGAACGCAATTCTGTCAATGCTGGACGAGTAAGTGTGAAAGTAAACTTTCCATGCCAGACCTCAGTCCTATGGTCAGGGGACCGTGTCAGACATACGTTCTGGCATCAACGGGTTCATTTTGATGGGCAGATGCGCCAAATCACACAAAGAGGTGTACCATTGAAAATGAAGCATTTTCCATCCGGAGTTTGTGTCCGCACAGCATCCACGGACTCTGTCATGTACAAAAAGCTGTGCAGAAATGGAGTAAAATATGGGATTCTTCGATTTTTTCAGACCGGCTGACATCAATCAGGGAGTGGCGGATTACCACAACACTCCGGGCGCTGTCCTTCTGGATGTGCGCACTCCCCAGGAGTACCGGGAAGGTCATATCCCGGGCAGCAAAAATGTTCCGCTGCAGGCCATTGGCCAGGTGACATCCGTGGCAAAGGAAAAAGACACGGCGCTGTTCGTCTACTGCCACTCCGGCGCCAGGAGCCGTCAGGCAGTCAGTGCCCTGCAGCACATGGGATATACCAGCGTAAACAATATCGGCGGCATTGCCGCTTACTCCGGAAAGGTGGAAAAGTAATATGAAAGTAGTGATTGTAGGCGGTGTGGCAGGCGGCGCAACAGCCGCAGCCCGCATCAGAAGACTGGATGAGCAGGCCCGGATCGTGGTATTTGAGCGTTCCGGCTATATATCCTATGCCAACTGCGGCCTGCCCTATTATATCGGGGATGTGATCACCGACCCGGAAGAGCTGACACTCCAGACTCCGGAGAGCTTCCAGGCACGCTTCCGAATAAGCATGAAGGTGCGCCACGAGGTCACAGCCATTCATCCTGACAGAAAAACCGTTTCCGTCACAAATCTGGAAAACGGGACCATGTTTGAGGAAAGCTATGACAAGCTGATTCTCTCTCCCGGCGCCACGCCCACCCGGCCCAGACTTCCCGGTGTGGGCATCGACAAAGTTTTCACCCTGCGTACCGTGGAAGACACCTTCCGCATGAAAGAATATATCAGCAAGAACCATCCCCTGTCTGCCGTGCTGGCCGGCGGTGGATTTATCGGACTGGAACTGGCAGAAAACCTGCGGGAACTGGGTATGGATGTGACCATTGTACAGAGGCCAAAGCAGCTGATGAATCCCTTTGATGCGGATATGGCTTCCTTTATCCACGGCGAAATGCGCAGACATGGCGTCAGGCTGGTCCTTGGCCATACCGTGGACGGCTTTGCGGAAAAAGACCATGGGGTGGATGTCCTGCTGAAAGACCGGGAACCTCTCCACGCGGATATGGTCATTCTCGCCATCGGCGTCACACCGGATACGACCCTGGCAAAGGAAGCCGGGCTGGAACTGGGCATCAGGGGCAGCATTGTGGTCAATGACCGTATGGAGACCTCCATCCCTGACATTTATGCCGCGGGAGACGCCGTACAGGTAAAGCACTGTGTCACCGGCGAAGACGCACTGATCTCCCTGGCGGGCCCCGCCAACAAACAGGGCCGCATCATCGCGGACAACATCTGCGGGGGAGACAGCCGTTACGCAGGCTCCCAGGGAAGCAGCGTGATCAAGGTCTTTGGTATGACTGCCGCAGCCACCGGCATCAATGAGACCCATGCCGTGAAAGCCGGACTGAATGCGGATACCGTCGTCCTGTCACCCATGAGCCATGCAGGCTACTATCCCGGCGGCAGGGTCATGACCATGAAAGTGGTTTTTGAAAAAGAGACCTATCGCCTGCTGGGCGCCCAGATCGTTGGTTACGAGGGTGTTGACAAACGCATTGATGTCCTTGCCACCGCCATCCACGCCGGCTTAAAGGCCACGCAGCTGAAAGACCTGGATCTGGCCTATGCGCCCCCTTATTCCTCTGCCAAAGATCCCGTGAACATGGCCGGTTTTATGATCGACAATATTTCCAGGGGAATTCTCCGGCAGTGGCATCTCGCAGACGCGGACAAACTGCCCCGGGATGGCACTGTCACCCTTCTGGACACACGGACCCCGGGGGAATACAGCCAGGGACACATGGACGGCTTCCGGAATATTCCCGTGGATGAGCTGCGGGAGCGCCTGGATGAGCTGGAAAAGGGAAAACCCGTCTATGTGGTTTGCCAGAGTGGTCTGCGCAGCTATATTGCCAGCCGTATTCTGGAGGGAAACGGCTACGAAACCTATAATTTCTCCGGTGGATTCCGGTTTTATGATGCCGTCACCAACGACCGGTGCCTGATCGAAAAGGCGTCGGCCTGCGGTATGGACCAGTAAGCCAGAACCTTGCGTCAACACCGGCCCGGAAAAAACGGACGCCAAAACGCGGCCTTCCAAAAACAATGCCTGCCCGGATACCCATGGGCAGACATTGTTTATTCCTCACACAACTTTTGCAGTTTTGGGACATCGGTAATCTCTATTTTACCACGGGACAGTTTCACCATTCCTTCGTTCTGGAAATAACGGAGCATGCGGGTGATCACTTCCCGGTGGGAACCCAGGTGGTTTGCAATGGATTCGTGGGTAGTTTTCAGTGTATCGGTTCCTTCGATGGAAACTTCCTCCAGCAGAAACGAAGCAATCCGCCTGTCCAGACTCTTCCACATAATCTGTTCCATAAGCCACATGACATCCGAAAAACGGGAAGCCATCAGTTCATTGGTATAATTCGCCAAAGGTGCGGATTCTTCCATGATACTTTTATACGTTTCCGGCGGAATGACCCAGAGAACAGTATCCTTCTCCGCTTCAATGATGATTTCAAACTGAATGGACCGAATCATGCAGGATGCCGAAAACAGGCACATATCCATATCAAACAAGCGGTAAATGGTAATCTCCCTGCCCTCATCGGACAGTATATATGCCCGAAGCTGACCGGTTTTGACCAAAAGCAGACCCGCACAGTCCATGCCGCCATTGTGGATAACGGTTCCCTTACTGACTTTCCGTGTAATCACACTGCCCAGAATCCGGTTCTGCTGCACTGTATTTAGTTTGTTCCATATCGTAAAATAGTTTTGGAAATCCATGTTTTCCTCTTTTATTCCCATTTTATCGTACATATGTCACCTCCGTCAGTTAAGGGCGTTCTTCTTAAGGCAATTATTATATCGAATTTGCCTTGTAATAAATTCATCCCTTCCGCATATTCTTTCTTCTGGTCTTGCTTTTAATTTTATGATAACTTCTTCATCAGAACAAGTTTAACACTTTTGTTCCTGATTCTCAGCAGATGTTTGCCCATAGGAAATTTTCTACTCCGGAAAGTGATGCTGTGCCCCATCTTTTCCAGTTCTTTATCACATTCCTTACACAAACATTCATAATCAGTTCTTTGTTATATGATGAAGCTGACTTTAGCAAAAGTCTCTTTAAAAGCTCTGACTTGCCACTGGAGTTATTTCCAATAATAATTGTATTCTCATAGGGCAGCTTCTTTGTCAAAATGATACTGACCATTTCATTGATGGTATTTTGACAATATGTCATATATGACCTTCCACCTTTTATTCATATTTGATAATGATATTGTCCCACCTGCAGTAGAATTCTTAAAAGATCGTCTTTCGAGTATCTCTTCACAGATTTCATCGGTTACCATACATTGAATATTTCTCTTCTCATAAACCTTATATAACCCCTCTATTAACGTTTTCTTCTGAAAATACTTCCTCGATATATTTAAGCGGAGAATAAAGCCTTCTATACTATCTACATATTTTGCTATTTCTGTCTCAAGTAAAGAAAAGGATTCCTTTGCAAAATCATCGATCATCTCCTTGGCTGAGTACTTATATCCCTCAATTTTATACTCTTTTTATTCCATTCCTTAATTCCTGATCAGACAGTCGTTTCCCCCCATTATTCAGATTTGTAAAGATTTTATGCAATATCTCATCTTTCTTCTCCAAGTCGGAAATCTTTATTTCCACTACAGAAATACTTAAGTAATCCACCTTTCTCCGTGACTCCACCGGCAGATTCTTATAACTGATATCACACTTATCCTTGCCAATCTGCATATAAAAATCTGATGGTACAATTTCATACTTCTTTTCAAGTACCGCCACAAAGTTGCCCGCAGTATCCACATCTATCTCCTGATAATCAAATACACTCATCTTCTCATTCTTAAAATTTTTCCTATATAATAAAAATACAAGCTCATTACTCTCTGCTGCCCGTCCAAAATTTCCAGCTGCCCATTATCATTTCGATATGTGTATATCGGCGGTATAGGAAATTGCCTGATCAAAGATGTTGCTAAATCTTCAACTTGAGCTTTACTCCACCGATACTTTCGCCGATATTCCGGAATCACAAACAAATTATCATGTACGCCTTCTACCAATGCCCTAAACCCCATGTCTGTTCTATATTCTTGTACACTAATACTATTATATATTTCAAGAATTGACTTTTCCATATAATGTCTCCTCTATCAAAATTCTCCATAATTACACATAACTTTAATCATATATTTCCTTGTTACAGACTTGCCTGGCACTGCTTCTCTTCTGTTCCAGATATACTCATCCTCTATTATCATACTATGAAACTTACCGCTTCGCAATGGATTTTCATTCATTTCCCCGTTCAGTTTCCATATAACTTGCTGTTTTAACACTATAATTGCAAAGAGAATACCCACAGTACAACATAAGTATTCTCTCCTCGCTTACTACTATCTTGATTTCTCCTGACTATTGCCCTGCCTTATGTTTGAGTTTTCTAAACGCTTTTGCAGCCTATGTTGTAGTCATTAAAGCTTCAGCCTTTATATATTCCTTTCCTGATCCAGCGTCTTTTTTATCTGCTTTGAAACATCTGGCATATCCATATGCCACTCTTTATTTTATTATTTATTACTACGCCTCCAGACTCTCCTCCGCACACCCCACCCATTGGAAACAGTCCATGCCATTGAAAAGCATATGGATCTTTCCTGCAGTGCGATGGTGATCCTGCAGTGCCTTTCCCCTAACACAATTTCGCCCGGATAATCTCATCCGCCTTGGGCAGCGCATACTTCAAAAGTTTATCCGCAATAGCAATTGCTCCCATTGGCAGCAAACTGCTGTCATCACTCCACATTGCCGGATAGGAAACAATCCTGCACTTCTTATCCTGAAACTCCACAAAATGCTGTGTCCCGTCACCAGTAATCTTATATTCCGCTCCCAAAGCATTCAGCGGGTCCAGCAGTCTTGACCGCCTCTTGAACTCCAAAATACCCTCTCACCACATTCCGGACAAAAGAATCTGCTGTCTCTCTGGGCAATATATTTATTATAAAATATATCTGCGCTAACTTCCTTTTCTAAATCCACTCCGTATCTGTCAACTGCGTATTTCATGAATCCCCCACATGTTTTATCTTGCTTTGTACCTCTCTTATCTGTTCAATCCGATTCCATATCCTGATTTTCTCTCTCCAACAGCTTCTCAATTTCTTCCGAAAAAAGTATTTTCGTCCCCCGAAAACTTTTATCCATTTTCTCTGCTACAGAGTATTTTTCATCCATATACATTTTTGAAAACACAGCATAAATCTTTTGTACCGGATTTGCAACTACATCTCGAATATCCTTTTTCAATAAAGTATTAGGCACATTCAGCCCCGTATTTCGGTCTTTTACAAAACCAATACAGCCGCATATGTTTCCTGCTGCCTTTTCAGTAAACAATTTAGGCCCACGGCCCGTAAAATCCCCTATCATCATTGCATTACGTTTCATCCCCATCATATTTTCCAGTACATCAAGCTTTTGAACTGTTGAGCCATCTTTTGCAAAATCAAAATCATTTTCTGTCAAACGGTTAGCCAGACATTTTTCATAAAAATGAATCGCAGAATCTACTCTTGTGTTATTCGCTTTAACACCTGTCAAGTGCAGGAAATTATATCGATGAAAAGCAACCTCATAGCTTTTGATAGCCATTAGCCTATTTCCTTCTGAATTCAACTGTTTTCTGACCTCTGATGCTACACCATAAAGGAAAAGAATCTTTTGATCCTCAAGATTTAAGTGATATAATCCGGCAGACTTCGCCATAATCTGAATTGCCCTTCTTTTGTCCATTCCAGTATCCTTTTCACCAATTTCAATATTCTGAAAAGGGAATGTCAATGCCGCGGCACCAAACATTCCCTTTCCATGGTTGATTTTTCTGTTGTCTGCCAACCTCCGGCACCTATGTCCGGAAAATAACAGGTTTTTCCGTTGCCTGCCAACCTCCGACACCTTCGTTCGGAAAACATATCAGATTTTAGGTGTCAACCCACCGCTGATTCACAGCTTTTCTAACTACATCTTACCTTATAACTGCGCAAAATGCAATTACATTTTATCATATGCAGAAATGATATCTGTAATTCCAAAATCTTCAAAGTTTCCAACTGCTTTTCCAATAATCCATCCTTTTCTTAGAAATTCTCTGTTGTCGGCATCAACACTCTTTCAGAGTGTTCTGCTTCATTGATAATCTGCATCGTACACGGATTTCCAAACATCATTATTCTATCTGCTACATTTTCAACTCCATGAAATTCATTGATATCCGCATACTGTTCATATGGTTTCTGGTCTGTGTCGCAAAATACTAAAACAAAGTCATAAGCACCATTCTGATACTTGTCCTGATACCGCGCAGGAATTTTCCTATTTCCCTCAGCATTCTCCAGCAAGAAGATGCAAACGCAATACAGACCCTTTTCATTTCCCATCATGCTTGTCCCTCAAACCTGAACCATTATGAATGGCGGGGACAGTGCCTATTACGGAAAGCCTTCGGCGCAAAGAGTGAATATCCAAAAAGATATCCCGCCGCTGCCACAATGCTACTCTGAAGCGAAGTATATTCATTTACAATAAATAAAGGAAGAGCTTCCAATATCTGCCCTAAAAAGGCCTGTCGTCTATAAAAACCGCATTCTGATCCGGGACACCCTCACGCCCTAAAAGATATGATTTGATTTCATCCATGGAAGTAAAATGGCTGAGCTGGAACGGCAATATGGGATCTGTTTTCTCAAAGAACAGGACTCCCTCTTCCGCCTCAAACATAAGGCCCGCATGGTAGTTAGCCACCATTCCGTCATTAACACCCCAGAGAGAGACCAAATGCGCCGAGCCTTCCCCAAACACCGCACCATTGCTTCGCCACGCATTCAAAACGGTGTTCTCCACGGTCCCATCCATCTGAATAGGCCCAAATAGGATTTCGTATTTATAGGCTTCCCCCTTTAAATATTCCGGAAGCTCCCGGCTTTCTTTCTGCTCCATGAGTTTATCCGATTCCTGTGCCTGAAAGAAACTGTGGTACACTATAAAAGCCGCCTGCCGACAATTTATATCTTCAAATCCCCGCTTCGTATATTTAGTGAGGGCGTCCGTATAATCATAAATCTTCTGATAACTTTTTGCAGTCTGCTGCCAGCCACCCGCTAAAGATTCTTTCGCAAAATCGCTGTTGGAATGAATATTGACATATTCCAATACCGCCCCTGCATCCAAATCTGGTATCCCGGCAGAAACCATTATTTCCGAAAGCTCCGTCATGTCCTCCTCAGAAATCAGGTTGTTATACTGATAACCAGCCTTGCCACATGAAACAAAAGATAGCAAAAGAAAAATACCTGTCATCGCCGCTATGATCGCTCTGAAAATATATCTTTTCATTCTGTTCTGTCTCCTTCCCTATGCCACAATTCCGTGGACCACTCCATAGGATTCCTCTAACCAAGTTTAAATACAATAGTTCCCTCTTGATTCATTACGTTTAACATATCATAAAAATAAGCCTATAATGTCCAAAATCCCTGACTTACTACCGGATATATCTCCAATGGGATACATAACGCAAGAGTTCCGGATCATCTGTAATCCAATGCCACAAATCCTGATTTTTTTAAGATTTGTGGCATATATGTTCTTCTTTTCCCTTTTCGTCTGCTTTTTATATCGGAAATATTTCACAGAATAAAACTTCACTTTTCCTATAATTTTCACCAAATCCGAGTGTTTCAATATCTCATCCAAATTGATATTTTGCCTTTGTCCATAGTTCTCCCAAATCTACTTTATCCTGCGTCTTCATAAATTTTCATGTACGCTATTTTCAGACACGCCATTATCAATCTGTTTTTGAACTCTGTTACAGCGCTTTTTTAATCATTAAAAATATTATGTCATTGTCAACACTTAGCTGTTAATAAACTCATACAAAGCGTCTGTCCCTTTTTCCAGCTCCTTATCACATGCCTCACACAAATATTCATTGGTTTCCAGAAAAAGCCTTGTTTCTGAATCCAGCAAAAGTTTGTAAAGCTCCAAAGTCAACAGTTTTTTGTAAGCTGACTCATAATCTATATTCTGTTTTTTCATCAAATTCTTTGTTAATGCCACAACACACATGCCCGTTGTCGTTTCGATTCTGCTCACATCCATCGATTGATCTCCACTCAATTGTTTTTATATTTACTATAAACCGATCAGCCACTTCCTGTTTTCCTATATAATATTGTATTCCAAGATTCTCTGTTTCCAGTTTATTAAGCAATACCCCCTTAGCGGCATCTGTACCAACCTTACCATATAGACCATCCCAGTATGCTTTCAGACAAAATGCGGTGTCATCATCTGCGGTAGGACCAACTACCATATCATAGGCATGGGGCATGCCTCCTTTTTCTCTGCACATTGAAACAAAATCAAGCCACTCTAAAGCATCATACCAATTGCCTGGCCTTTTGAGACTGCGATATAGAAGCCTTTTCCAAAATCTTTCCTTTCCCGCCCAAGCTTTACATCCACTTGCTGTATTTCCGATGCTGTTCCATGGTATAAGATCGTCCTAAGGCTGCGCCACATATTGTTCCACCTCCCTCACCATTTCACTGCCTGTCAGGCTGTCAAATATATCAGGGCATTCTGCAACGTAATTCAATATTTCATATTTTTTATCCAGCTTCAGAAAATCATCTGCAGAAATATTATGCTCTCTACAATAATTCGTCGTCACTAAATACATTAAGAATATTGTATTATTCAGTCTTTTTTCTGACATATATGCTTCTCTCCTTCCCTCAAATCTACACATTATTTGATACACCCACCATACCTTAAAAGAGAAACGTGTTGCCCGGTCTCTCTCCAAAAGGTTAATCTACTATATATACTTCCGTTCTCATCTTAAATTCGTTTTGTATGGCCTTCCTCCAACTTTGTGAATATAAAATTGTAAGGATAAAATCCAGTTGGAGAACTTCATTCCACATGCAATCTGAATGATTTTAAACATCTTTTTCCGGGCAAAATAGCGATTGTAGGTATTCTATATTACGCAATCATCCAAAAGATTCTACGTGTCTTCTTTGGTTGGAATATTCCCCACTGCCACGGTAAAAATACATGTATAGTTATTTCCATACATATAATAGCGATTGAGATAACCTATGCCGTTATTTCCGGCAAAGATACTATCTGTTCCAAACAGTTCCGCCAGAAACTTCCCATACCTGTCAAAAAGCAGAGCAGGCTGAAACCTCAAAGGACAATCCTTATAACAGCTTGACCAAGGATTTGTCAATCATCTTTTTGTAGATGCAAAAAAGGATAAGATTTGCTCCCATTCAGTATAACACATTGGAAAAAGCGCTGCAATAAACACGCATATCTTTTAAAACCTTTTGTTCCCGGCATATAAGGGCAAAATCGCTCCTGCCTTTCTTGACTTGCCCAGATTTTGTTTGTGGAACTGTCGATAGATTTAACAGTTCCACAAATCATATAACCAGCCCTGACTATTGCTCCGGTTCATTTCCTACTATATGGTTATTCTCTAAAAAATCCTCTCTCGCCGGTGTTTTCGACTTTTCTGAATTCCCCGCCTCATACGCCTCCACCGCCGGGTCCATAATCTGATTCGTCCTCCTCCACTCCTTGGTCCCCTCCACTTTCACCGCCGCCTGGGTATGCTTGGCCAGGAACCTGGTCAGTGGATACACATCAATCCAGATCTCGTTGTTTCCTTCCTTCTGCGACTCATCAAAAATCAGCTGCAGCCCCCAGTGCAGATGCACGACCTTGATATTATTCACATTCTCCGTAGTGCTGTAGCCGGTATGCCCCATATACCCAATCACATCCCCGGCCGTCACCACACTGCCCTCCTCCAGGCCTTCCGCATAGGGATAGTTCTGCCGCAGATGCGCATAGTAATAATATCTCTTCCCATCAAAACTCCGGATGCCAATGCGCCAGCCGCCGTACTGGTTCCAGCCAAGAGCCTCTACCACACCGGATTCCACCGCTATAATGGGTGTTCCCACCAGGCCCATCATATCATGTCCCAGATGCTTCCTTTTGTACCCATAGCTCCTTCCGGCGCCGAAATCATCGTAATGTGTGTAATCAAAGCCCCGGGCCAGAGGAAAGTATCCCTTCAGTCCATATTTTTTGATGCATCCATCTCTTTCCCCGATATCCGGATTTCCTGCCTGTGCGTCTCCTGCCGAAATACTGTCTGTTTCTGTCCGGCCTATTCCCTTTTGTTTTCCGGCAGTCTCTGTCCCCTCCCGTATCTGCTCTATTTCCCGGTTCTCCTCAGACGGAGCGCTTCCTCCATCCACCGTCTCTCCCCGGTTTTCTTCTGAAGGATTTCCTCCTGCATCCGGGGTTTCTTCCCAGTACTCTCCTACCAGACCGCCAATGGCCGCGTCATAGGCCTCCCTATAATACCCATAATATTTTAAATCCCCCGCCAGTTCTTCCATGGTGATTTCGCCTTCCGAAAGTTTTTCCGCGGCCTTTTCCATTGTCTTCAGGGCATCCTTTCCGAATTCTCCGCCGGTTTTCGCCGCCGTGTATGCCAGAAGCTCCACCCAGTCAACTTCATGTTCCGTTCCATGGGTCTCCACATCCCACTCATAAGCTTTACACAGCGCTTCATAAGATACGGTAAAATCCACCCATTTTATGTAATCATTCTCTATGGAAAGAACATGGCTGCTGGCACTGTCCCTGGCTGCGGATTCCCCTGCCTTTCCCAGGGCTATCGCCGCCAGTACCACCACCAGCACGCATTCTGCCATAATCCCCTTCTTCAGCCAGTCAATACGCAAAAACCCATCTTTTTTTTCCATCTCCCGCTCCAGATTTCTTTTCATTATGAATATATATGAAAAATCCAAAGGGGTCATTCCACCGTGTTGTCATATGATATTTTTCCCAGTGAAGAAAAATGCGCGGCCCGCACGCCGCTTTTGTGGCATAATTCCAGGTGCGAGGAGTCACACCTTGTGTACGCTGCTGCACATAAAAAAGCCACCGCACCTTTAACGTACGGCGGCCTTCCAGGCAGGTAAAACTGCCTTTTCGTCCTTCCAATATTATACTTCAGGTTCGATCAGTCCGTAGGTATCTCCCTTTCTCTTGTACACCACGTTCACCTGATCCGTCTCCGCATTGATAAACACAAAGAAATTATGTCCCAGCAGTTCCATCTGGATACAGGCATCTTCCGGATACATGGGCTTAATGTCAAACTTCTTGGTGCGGACGATCTTTACTTCCTCGTCATCCATATAGTCGTTTTCCACATACATCCGGCTAAAATCATCCGACGCATGACGCTTTGCCACAATCTTGGTCTTGTATTTCTTCAGCTGTCTTTCAATAATCTCCTCCACCAGATCAATGGAGACATACATATCGTTGCTGACTTGCTCGGAGCGGATGATATTTCCTTTTACCGGAATGGTCACCTCTATTTTCTGGCGATCCTTCTCCACGCTCAAGGTCACATGCACTTCCGTGTCAGGATTAAAATATTTTTCCAGCTTGCCGATTTTATCCTCTACGGCTGACCTTAGTCCGGGTGTTACCTCTAAATTTCTGCCTACGATAATAAATTTCATATCATCATCCCTTTCCGTTATATATTCCCACGCGTCAGGCCGTCTCCCGGAAACCGATTCCGCTGCCGGCAAATATGCCTCCGCAACTCTCCGGGCTGAATTTCCTGCCGTCTGGGTGAAATACACCGGGCTGACCCGGGTATTTATGGTATGATCATTATAGCATGTCTTCCCCTGTTTTTGCAACAACTTAACTGAGGATTTCCCTCCTCTTTGTCTTACATTTGTCTACAATAAGTTCATATTTTCATAAAAAAAGCTTGTTTTTTAGAAGTATTTTACAAAACATCCGTTTGCATTTTTTGTTTCTTTGTTATGTGTGAAAAGTCCTTTTTACTGTGGATAATGTGTATAATTCCGTGCATAAGTGGAATTTATGCTCTTTTGGGACTTCAGGGCTGTGGATAACTGCTGTCTTTTTTTGTCCTATATTTTACGGAATATCGTTTTCCCTGGAAAAATTAGGCATTTTGCACAATGACCGCTTATCCCCCTCCGGCTCTCCCCGGTCCCGCCTGCCGGCAGCCCTTTTACCGTTTCCCCAGAGCGTGTTTGAAAATTGCTTTCTGCCAGATGTGCATCACAATTTGTGGGAGATTTGGGGCAAATGAAGGGTGCATAATGGGCTATATAACCTAAATTTGAGCCAAAGATACCGCAAATGTGGGGACGCGGTTACCGCGGCAGATGGAGTCAATGAATTTTCAAACACGCTCTGGCCTTCCCGCGGGAGGGATCCCCACAGCCAAAACGCCGTACCATGGACTCCCATGATACGGCGTTTTTCATTCTCTTCGCTATTTTCGTTTCAATATTCCGCTTAGAAAATTCTCCTGATTGCCAGAATGCTTCTATAACTTGCGTTGGACACAATAATACCAGTTCTCTCATTGGACGCATGTACGATCTGTCCGTTTCCTATGTAGATTCCCACATGACCGGAGTAGCAGATCAGGTCACCGGGCTGTGCATTCTCCAGTCCGTCCACACCGTAACCCTGGGAACGGTCTGCCGCGGAAGAATGAGGCAGGCTCACACCAAAGTTCGCATACACACTCATGACAAATCCGGAACAGTCGGCGCCGTCTGTCAGGCTGGTACCGCCGTATACATAAGGATTACCCACAAACTGCAGACCATACGCTGCCACTGCCGCTCCCATTTCGCTGCCGCCGCTTACACTGTAAGACCCGGAACTCTGGGAACCGCTGCCCTTGGAAGACTTCTTGGCTGCCGCGTTTGCCTTCTCGCGCTCTGCTGCTTCCTTCGCCAGACGTCTCTCTTCCTCTTCCTTGGACTCTGCTTGTACAAATTCACTGTGAAGGGATACATATTCGGTGGACACCCAGCCCACACCTTCCTCCACGTCTACCTTGGCCCAGCCTTCTCCCTCTTCCAGGACAATCAGGTCATCGGCTTCCGGCACCATGCCTATAATGGAACATTCCGTGCTGGGTTCGGATCTTACAAACAATGTCTGGGTGGTGACGGTTGCAATACGCTTTCCTACCTTCTTGGCGATCTCCACGGCCGCCTCACCGGTGACACAGAACTCGCCCTTCACATATCCGGTAACGGAACCGGAGCTGATCTGGTACCAGCCGTTCTCCTCGGAGATAAAGGTTCCTACGGAATTATTATACAACTTTCCTAATATCTCGCCCTCTTCACTGGGAATGCTTCTCACGTTCACATAGTTGGTCACCTGGGCAATCACCAGATTGCGGAACAGATCTTCCTCCGTGGGTTCCTCATCCTCCACCTGAAACCATTCGATAATGGATTCAATGGGCATCGATGTCTCTATATTGGTAGTAACCTCTTCAAGCTTGTTGGCATTGGCCAGTGCAAGACTTACACCGCCGCCGGGCAGAACAGAAGAAGCGGCTGCCTCCGCAGTCAGTCCCAGACTCGAAAAAGCCAGGGCCGCCGTCAGCGCACAAACCGTCATTCTCTTTTTATTCCGAACCATTGTTATCTCCTCTCCCTTGTCTGAAAGTATGTATATTCGTTCACTAATTGTCAGAAAACATTACATTTTTATCTATAACTTATTACAGACTTATTACATCTGTTAATAAATATAGCACCGATTCTTAATTTTGTCAACCCATGGGCGAAATTTGTTGAAACCTCTAAAATGCCTATTTTATGCGGTTTTCAGGAAAAAGCCCAAAATAAATGTGAAAACTTTACAAATTTTTCTTACAAAATTCTTTCGTTTTTATTCATAATTCTAAAGAAACTCTGCGTCCCTTCCCACAATGGTCCTCCCGGCGCCCTTGCGCGGCTCCGGATCGGAA